>CAXFCV010000345.1:0-10622 GCA_964000975.1 uncultured Rhodospirillaceae bacterium
CTTTCAAATAGGGAGTCGTCATACGTCACATTCGTGCGCGCGAGCAATACCTCAAACGTCGGATTTTTTGCGAGATCGTCGGGCGCGCCGGTGACAATGACGTCATGGTCCGGGGGGAGGGTATCCACTATGGTCTCCCACAACTCTGCTGGAGATTGTTTCTCTGGGACCGCAGAAAAAGGCACCAGGATTACCGTGGGCCTCGAGGGCGGGGCCCCGGCGGGCCCCTGAGCGTCTGGCAGTCTGATCTGCGGCGGCGGCAGGTCCTCACCCGTCAGCCAATTGGCGAAAAGCGTCCAACGGATGACCTTATCCAGCAGCGGCGGCCCACTCTCAAACAGTCGGGTGTAAAGCACGCGGTTTTTGTTTAGAAGCCTGTCATACTTATCCCACGGCCTGGCATTCATCGCGATGCATTCCGGTGCGTCGCAGGCTTTGATCAATAACTCGTCCCTTTTGGGGTGCCGTAGATAATCCGTGCTGATGACAAGTCGGAAACATCGGTCCTTCAATTTTGTCTCAAATTCGCGCCGGTAGGGCCGTTCCTTTGCTAACCGGTTATAATCCACCGCGAGGGTTTCCACCTCCGGGCCAAAGAGAAATGACATTTTCGCGGCGGATGCGGGGACCAACAATGTGATCTGTTCGCCGTCATGCGCCAGGTGGGTGAGGCGCGGTAAAAACAGAGAGAATAGAACGGCATCCCCGAGGCCGCCGGAGGCCACAATAAGCACGCCTGAGGATGATGGGCGGCGCGGAGACGACCGGGAAAATCCGATAAGAGATGATAGTCTGATCTTCAATCCTTTCTGATCCCCAGCACCGCAATAAAATTCGCGCTCCAAATTTCCGGCGGATCGACGAGCATTTTGTTCAATGTTCCCTGGAGAATGCTCTGGAGAAGAATGCGGGAACGGCTGCCGCGTTTTTGAGGGTAAACGGCTGAACAAAACAAACCTAAGCTGCTCGCCAACTGTCTCATGCTCCCAGGTGTATAAGCAGCTTTGTGTGTTAAATCGCCATATTGATATTGCCCCCCCCATGGAGATGACATATTTGGCACCCGAACAACAATTTGTCCGTCTGACGTTAAGTGCGATTTGATTGTGCCAAGAAGGTTTGCTCCGTCTTCGACGGAAAAATGTTCTAATACATCAAACATGACCACCCGGTCATAATCATCTTTGGTTCCGAGGCCGGCGAAATACTCAAAAGCGCCGGTCACGATGAAATTTTTAGCGATATCTCTGTGGATGTGAGCACGGAGAGCCGGGTCATGGTCCAACCCTCTGAAAAACCGAACCTCTTTATGTGCGAGATAACGCAGAAATTGGCCTGACCCACAGCCGATTTCCAAGACCGACATATCAGATGTACATCCTGAAATTGTCCAGAATTCCCGATCGAACTGGGCAATATGTTTTTTTCGAAGATCAGGTGTTTGATATCCCTTGAAGTCCTCGTATCCGCTATAAAAATTCAGTTCGTCCGACATCGTTTTAAACCAGTTGCTGTGATAGATTGTCCCAGACGGTTTCCACGCTGACTGCGCTAACGCAAGGAAAGACGTCAAACTTTGTGTCTCGCTTATGGCATCGCCAGAAACAATGATAGCACGGCATAACTTCGTATACGAAACGGGCATTCTTCGGTGTGGTTTCTTCTGGGTACGGGACAAAACTGCCGAAGTGACCGCCCCCAACGATTACGGTCGTCGGGGTGCCGATAGCGATGCTCAAGTGCGCCGGGCCGGTGTCATTGCTAAGGGTCGCAGTCGCGCCCTTCAGGATGTCCAGAAGCAATGGAAGTTTGGTTTGTCCGACCAAGTCAAGGACGTTTTCATGTTGGTCGAGGGCCTCCAAGTAATCGCCCGTTTCCTCTCCGGGTCCGCCAACCAATACCACGCGGTTTCCCCTTTCTGTGAGGCGTTTGGCAATTTCCACATAATTGGTAAAAGGCCAACGCCGCCCATGTTCGTTACTTCCCGGATTGAGAACGACATAGGGCGGTCCCTCGAGCTTCTCCGATTTTCGCCATGGAATTTTGGGCGGCTGGGGAATGTAATTTCGTCCCGCGAGAGCAGAGAGAAATCGGTAATGTCGAATGGATTCGTGGGTTGGATAAGGGCCCGTATCAATAATTTGGCTGACCTGACTTAGATAATAGCTAAATTCAGTGCGTGTGGGCTCATTGATGAACGGCAATGAAACGGTTGTTTCCACCGCGCCCGAGAGCCAGACTAGGCTATCCGCCATCATGGCTCGGCGAAAGTAAGAGTCGTTTAGGGCCTGTCTGACGTTCAAGCGCCGAACCAGTAGGCCAACTTTAAACCTGTAAAAGGGCTGGCGGGCAAAAGCATGCTCGTCAATGATGATTAAATTATACCCCGCGAATATTTCGGCGCTGATGGGGCCCCAACTTTTGCAGCCAAGTATGGTGATATCTGATACTGCCGCGTCCAGCGCTGTTGCATAGTCATCCAACGTTCGCCGAAAAAGAACCATATCACCAATTCCATCCATTCGAATGATGAGGATCCCGTGGGGGGGGGCAAACACGGGCCAATGCCGGGCGATGATATCGAATAATCGAAAAAGCCACCAGCGTCGCCGCATGCCCGCTGGAAACAGCCGCCAAAACCAGGAGGTCTCAAACGGTTGGCTGGTTAGCGCGGATGTCGACGGACCGCTATTCGCAGGAGGAAGCATTCAGGTCATCCCGGCGGAGCACCAATGGCCACAACATACGCCTGCTCGCCCCGGCATTTATTCGGCCAATATATTAGCTGCGACCTCAGCCAAGCCTGCCTCCGGACGCGCACCATAGTGACTGATTATCTCAGCAGCTGCGATGCCGCCAAGCCGCGCGCAAGCATGTAAATTTTTGCCGTGGGTATAGCCGCACAAGAACCCCGCTGCATATGCGTCCCCAGCGCCCGTCGTGTCCACTACCTGATCAACTTTTTCAGCGTCAACTAAATGAATGTCTTCGCCCGCCACGATCACGGAGCCTCTGTCGCCCCGGGTTAGAGCGGCCATGTCGCAATGGCCGCGGACCCGTTGTAGAGCCTCGTCGAAACTGTCGACCTGGTATAGAGATTTAATCTCTTCTTCGTTGGCGAACAAAATGTTCACGTGTTTTGTTACAAGGTCGAGAAATTCGTCACGATGACGGTCTACGCAGAATGGGTCAGAGAGACTAAGAGCTACTTTGCGTCCTGAGCTGTCCGCTGCCTGGGCTGCCTTGAGAAAGGCTTCCTTCGCTTTGGGAGGATCCCAGAGATATCCCTCAAGGTAGGTAACGGCGGATTTCGATATCAAATCCGTATCGATATCATCTGGACCAAGTTCCACGCAGGCGCCCAAAAATGTCTGCATGGTGCGCTCCGCATCCGGCGTGACAAAGATGAGAGAGCGCGCGGTTGGAGTTTCAACGGCCTTTGATAGGGTGTCGAAGTGGACACCAATGGCGTGAATGTCGCGGGTGAATGCGTTACCCAGTTGATCGTCGCGAACTTTGCCGATAAACGCCCCTTTGCCGCCGAGTGCGCACAGACCTGCGATCGTGTTAGCGGCAGAACCACCTGAAACCTCTATTGCGTTGCCCATTTTCTCATACAAGGCCTCGGCGGTCTCTGCGTCAATAATTGTCATGGTGCCCTTGGAGAGGGCGTTATCTTCTAGAAAGGCGTCTTCAGTTTGGGCGAGAACGTCTACGATAGCATTTCCGATACCAACGACATCAAATTCAGAATTTGTCATAAAAAGCTCGCCAAAGGTGTTTAAAGGAGGATGGCTATGCCACTTGCACAGTATACCTAGCCACACCTTTTGGACAAGGTGGCTAGTAGAATTGGTCCCTGGCCCGAAGGTTGCGCGCGCGGTTTTATTTTTGGCGCTTGAAACATGTTGCCCGGATGAAGCTCAATCGCTAAATACATGATCTCCATGATTACAGCCTTCTCGCATGCCCTTTTTCAATTGGGAGACAAATCGTTTCGCCGCGTCATGTGGATTGGTCTGGCCGGGTCCGCAGGGATTTTCATTGGCTTATGGATTGCGGTTGGGTTTTTCCTATTCAACACAAAAATTTTTCACCTTGACGGCCTTCTTGGTACGTTAAGCACCATCCTCGAATGGCTGATGGATACTTTTGGCGCTGCCGCAGTGGTATTCCTGTCCTGGCTGCTTTTTCCAGCTATCGCATCGGTGATTGTGAGCCTATTTCTGGAAGACGCTGCGGAGGCAGTGGAGGCGAAACACTATCCTGACTTGCCCCAACCGCGCCGCCAGGGGATCAAAGAGATAGTCAGGGTTACACTGAAATTTTCAGTTCTCGCCGTTGTTTTGAACATGTTGGCTATGCTGGTCTATGCCGTGTTTTTTTTCATTGGTCCATTTAATCTTTTCGTCTTCTACGGTTTGAACGGTTATTTGCTTGGCCGGGAATTTTTCGAGCTTGTGGCGCACCGCCGCGTGACACCGGAACAGGCGCGCTATTTGCGGCAGGCTCATAAGGGTCAACTGTTTCTTGCGGGCGTGGTTATTGCGTTTATGATGACGGTACCCATTGTAAATTTAATTGCGCCTGTGATTGCCACCGCGGCAATGGTGCATCTAACGCATAGCTGGCGATCTAGACTTTAACAGGTCTGACAAATTGGCATTAAACAAGGAGCCGGGTAGAGAAAATGGATAAGGAAGATAAAGAAACGCCAAACGCAGATACGAGCGAAGCTTCCGGTATGGAGGCGCCCCCTCTGAAGCCTTTTTCGAAAAAGGGTGCCCACTCCACAGGTAAGCCGTCCGGTCAGCTTTTCCGGCCAGAAATACCCCGCCGTGTTGCTGAAATTCCTGGTATTTCACGTCGGGGAGATCACCGGCTCTCGCTTGAAGACGACGCTAATCGCCTGACTGTTGGCCGGAATATTTGTCTGAAGGGGGAAATTACTGCGTGCGAAAAGCTTGTGGTTGAAGGCCGCGTAGAGGCCGTCTTGGCTGAAGCGAGCATGATTGAAGTAATGCCGACAGGATTTTATAAAGGCACCGCCAATGTCCAGGAGGCAGATATCTGTGGTTGTTTTGAAGGCTCACTTGTAGCGACGGAAATTCTTACAATTCGCAAAGGTGGCCGGATCAGTGGATCTGTTCGCTACGGCAAGATCGTTATTGAATCTGGTGGAGAAATTTCCGGTGACATGGCCTCGCTGGAAGAAGCCGAGGCCAACGGCGGGTCTGGTGGAGACGAATAGAAATGGTTTTTTGCCGGTTTCAACGGACATGCGCAAGACCACTATTCCTGTAGACGCGCTCGGCTCATATTCTCGTGCGCCTCGTGCATCCGCCTCAGGATGGTTTCGGGATTGCCTGTCTTTGGCAATCATTGCCGCATGCCTGGAAGCCTGCACACTGGGCCCCCAAAACCTAAATCGTGTGGCTAGAGAAACGCCAAAAGAAACCCCAGCGGTTTCAATTCGCGACGTGGCTGTAGAGCATCAGAGAGGAGAACCGGGTAAGTCGCGGCCGCAGGCGATTGGGCGAGGGTCCGCCTCTGGCGCGGAGGAAAAAAAAGTTGGCGAAGCGGGCGAGGGCCAGAAGCTAGCCAACTTTGAAATTGATTTGACTAATTTCAAAGATCGGCTTGCCACCCTTAGCGCTGCGGAAATTGTTAAACTTATGGGTCCACCTGAATTTGAGAGGTTTGAACCGCCGGCTCGGATTTGGCAATACCGGGCCCCGTCCTGCGTTGTGGATTTCTTTTTATACGATGATGGGGAAAGGCTAGGCGTGGAGTATGTGAACGTTCGCATGCGCGGGGCAGAACATACTAACTTGGACGATCGCGAGTGCTTGGCCAGTACTCTTAAAAAGCCGGCTCAAAACGCTGGTAAGCTCGATAATAGTGTCGATCCAAGTGACCGCGGCGCCATTTTATCGGACATTAAAATTCGGCAAACCGGCCAGGCTTCATCCGGAATCCCGTAAGAGGATGAGATAGTGGTTCCCAAGCGAGCATTTGATTAGCTTTCTGATCAGGAGACCTCAGGGACAATCGTTAAACCGGCTTATATTGTCTTCCCTTTAAAGCTGCACTCCTCGTGGACGATGCAGTTTAGACAGTCCGGCTTGCGCGCTTTGCACACATAACGGCCATGGAGAATGAGCCAATGATGGGCATGGCGCATGAATTCTTGCGGGGTCACTTTTTCCAGCTTTTTCTCAACGGCAAGGGGTGTCTTTCCTGTCGCGAGGCCCGTGCGGTTTCCTATGCGGAATAGGTGCGTATCGACGGCGATGGTGGGTTTACCAAATGCAATGTTGAGGACGACGTTGGCTGTCTTGCGTCCGACACCCGGCAGCTTCTCGAGGCTCTCTCGGTCGCGGGGCAGCGCGCTGGAGTACTCGTCGATAAGCATCTGGCTGAGTTTGATTATATTACTGGCCTTTGCATTATAAAGACCGATGGTTTTGATATGCTCTTTGACCTTGGCCTCGCCGAGCTTGACCATTTTTTCCGGCGTATCGGCGATTTTAAACAGGGCCCTTGTGGCTTTGTTGACCCCTACATCGGTTGCCTGGGCAGACAGCACGACAGCCACCAGTAACGTGTAGGCATTGACATAATTGAGTTCACCCTTCGGTTTAGGGTTGGCGTCCCGAAGTTTGGCGTAAAAAGAATGAATAACGTCTTTTTTCATCGTGAACCATGCCAGCAACCGATGCGTATGAATTATCAGATTCGTGCGGTTTTTACACCAGCTATCGATGTGGACCCCGGGTTACGATGTAGTGAGTTTGAGGCCGATGGTGATTTTAGTGGACGATAATAGCCCTTACCCATGGGAACCGGGCTTACACACCATTCAATTGGACATCAGGTTGTCCCCGGCTGTTAATGACCGGTTGCCTTTTGTGCGCTGGGGCCTACTACTTTTTGGAGTCGTGTGTCTGCTGGTGGGGTTCATCTTTATGTCCTTGGGTGCTCAACCGGTTCTCGGATTCATGGGACTCGAGGTTGTCTTGTTGTATGCCGTTTATAAATACTGCGAGGGCAGCGCTCGACAGAGTGAACATGTCACCGTATCCGAACAGCACTTTATTGTAAGGACAACAGACCGCCATGGCTACCTTAGTCTTGCGCGCTTTGATCCTCTATGGACAGACGTACGCTCAGGATCACCTGAGAGGGGCGGCGGATTGATTGTTTCTTCCAAGGGGCGCACCCGCCGATTTGGTGGTTTTTTAGACCCAGCTGAACGCGACAAGGTTTTAGATCTTTTGAACCGCGCCGTATGTCGGGCGCCTAATGAATGAGTGTGAGTTAGGCGTCCCCGCTTGAAAGGCCGAGCACGTCCAGCATGTCATAGAGACCAGGAGACATGCCCGCAGACCAGAGTGCAGCCCTCACGGCGCCCTTAGCAAAAATCTCCCGGGAGGCAGCTATATGGCTGAGTTTTATTCTTTCGGATGACCCGGCGAATACGACATCGTGTTCGCCCACGACATCCCCGCCCCGAAGTGCTGCGAGCCCAATATGGCCTCTTATTCGCTCCCCTGTAATCCCGTCCCGTCCCCGATCGACGACGTGGTTGAGGTCTACCCCCCGTCCATCAGCCGCTGCTTGAGCAAGCCCAAGGGCGGTGCCAGAGGGGGCATCAACTTTATGTTTATGGTGCATTTCGACAATCTCAATATCGAATTCCTCATCAAGCGTGCCTGCCAGTTTTTTGGTGAGCGCGAACAATATATTAACGCCCACGGAAAAATTCATCGCCTTGACGATGGGAGCGTAAGCTGCTGCTGCCTCAATGGAGGCCAGCTGACTTCCATCGTGACCTGTTGTCCCGAGGATTAAATTTGTGCCGTGTTTTTTGGTGAAGCGGGCGTGGATCTCCGTTACTGGCGCAACCGTAAAATCGATAACTGCATCTGCTGCTGCAAACAGCGAATCACTGTCGTCCGTGATGGCTAGGCCGCATGGCTCAAGGCCAGCCGTCTGGGCGATATCTTGGCCAAGCGTAGTATGGCCGGGCCCTTCTGTACCCCCCGCGAGCGAGCAGCCGTCCGTAAACAGCACTTCGCGTACCAGCATTTGACCCATCCGGCCCGCACAACCTGTAATGCCAATTTTCATGATGGTATTAACGGTGTTCAGCCCTCTTTTACAATGGAATATTGATCGACGTTAATCTTTTAGGTCTTCCCATAGGTCTTTAACCTTTGAAAAGAAGCCTGCAGATTCCGGGCTGTTGTCAGCGGATTTGCCCTCTTGTTCAAATTCCTTCAATAGGTCTTTTTGTTTTTTTGATAAATTAACAGGCGTCTCCACTGAGGCTTGCACAAACATGTCGCCACGCTCTTTAGAGCGCAGGATGGACATGCCTTTTGCTTTTAGCCGAAATTGGTGGCCGGATTGAGTCCCCGATGGAATCGTGATACGTGCCCGACTTCCGTCGACCGTGGGTACTTCAATATGTCCGCCCAGGGACGCAGTGGTGAAGGGCAGCGGAACCTTACAGTAGATGTTAGCACTGTCCCGTTGGAAGATGTGGTGTGGTGTAACCGAGATAAAAATATATAGATCCCCGGATGGCGCACCGTTGAGCCCCGCTTCCCCCTCTCCCGACAGGCGAATTCGTGTTCCGTCTTCAACCCCTGCCGGAATAGTAACTGACAGGGTCTTCTCCTGATGTACCCGCCCTGACCCAGAACACTGGCTGCAGGCTTCGCTGATTACCTGACCCTGGCCGTGACATGTGGGGCAGGTCCGTTCAATAGTAAAAAACCCCTGCTGTGCGCGGATTTTGCCTTGGCCGTGACATGTGTGGCAGGTTTCGGGTGCCACCCCACCCTTGGAGCCGGTGCCCTTGCACTCGCTGCACTGTACTGATGTTGGAACACGAATGTTTGTTTTATTGCCCGCATACGCCTGGGCAAGAGTTACCTCCATATTGTAACGAAGGTCCGAGCCCCGACCGGATTGGCGCCCGTTTCGCCGGGCCCCGCCGGTAAACGCGTCGCCGAACATCTCATCGAAAATGTCCGAGAAACCACTAAAGCCAGCACCGGTGCTGGTGCCACCCTGGCCCCCCTGTTCAAAGGCAGCATGACCAAAGCGGTCGTAGGCCGCCCGCTTTTCATCGTCAGACAGCACGTCGTTGGCCTCATTTAGCTCCTTGAATTTTTTCTCAGCGGCTTGGTCCCCCGGATTTTTGTCCGGGTGGTATTTCATTGCCAGTTTACGATAGGATTTCTTGATTTCTGACGCGTCCGCGTCCCGATCAATACCTAACGTTGCATAATAATCTTCTTTTGCCATCTGGCTGGACCTGCTTGCCAAAGGAAACCGGACACCTGTTTATAGATGCCCGGTACGTCTGTGAATACCTCGAATGCAACCTTTTTACTGGAAATAAATTAGCTGTCTTTTTTCTCCGCGTCAGCGTCTCCGGGGCCAACTTCCTCAAATTCCGCATCGACGACAGTGTCATCCGCCTGGGAAGCGGCGTCCGCGCCGGCGCCGGGTCCGTCTCCTCCCACATTGTCAGGGCCGCCCATATCTGCACCCATGCCGGTCATGTCGGGGGCTCCCTCTTCTTGGCTAGCCTTATACATGGCTTCACCAAGTTTCATGGCGACTTGCATCAGAGCGTCCGACTTGGTTTTAATGGATTCCAGGTCCTCGCCATCGATAACATCTCTCAAGGATTGCACGGCAGTCTCAATCTCGCCGCGTTCGCCTTCTGTAACTTTATCACCATAGTCTTTCAGGTTCTGTTCCGTCGAGTGGACAAGGCCGTCCGCATTGTTACGAGCTTCTATAAGCTCGCGCCGGACTTTATCCTCTTCCGCATGAGACTCGGCATCCTGAACCATCTGTTCAATATCATCGTCAGACAGGCCGCCGGATGCCTGGATACGAATCTGCTGTTCTTTACCCGTAGCCTTGTCTTTTGCAGATACGTTCACAATACCGTTGGCGTCTATGTCAAACGTTACTTCGATTTGTGGCATGCCCCGGGCTGCGGGCGGGATACCCATTAAGTCAAACTGACCCAGCAATTTATTGTCTGCGGCCATTTCACGCTCACCTTGAAAAACCCGGATGGTTACGGCGTTTTGATTGTCTTCTGCAGTAGAGAACACCTGGCCTTTCCGTGTTGGAATCGTCGTGTTGCGATCAATGAGCCGCGTGAAAACACCACCTAACGTCTCAATGCCGAGGGACAGGGGTGTCACATCGAGTAACAGCACATCCTTGACGTCCCCTTGAAGCACGCCGCCCTGGATGGCTGCTCCAAGCGCCACCACTTCATCGGGATTTACGCCTTTGTGGGGCTCGCGGCCAAAGAATTCCTGCACACGCTCCTGGACTTTGGGCATTCTGGTCATACCGCCAACCAAGATCACTTCGTCTATTTCACCCGCCGAAATCCCGGCGTCCTTAAGAGCCGACTTGCAGGGTTCAATGGTGCGGTCGATCAGGGACTCGACCAACGCCTCTAGCTTAGCCCGGGTCAGTTTGATGTTCAGGTGTTTCGGGCCACTTGCATCTGCAGTGATAAACGGCAGGTTCCCCTCCGTCTGCATGGCGCTCGACAGCTCGGTCTTCGCTTTCTCTGA
>CAXFCV010000346.1:0-4995 GCA_964000975.1 uncultured Rhodospirillaceae bacterium
CCCACTTCCGCGATGGCCCGGCCGAAACCCGCCATAACAACAGTGACGAGATTAACCCTTCCATCCCACAACAATGTAAATACCACCTGATTGGGACGGGCACCGAGGGAGCATAGTTGTTCCTGGTATTCCAAATACAGGTCTCTCAAAAACTGATGGGAAAGCGCCGCGATGATCGGCAAGATCAGAAAAAACTGGGCAAGCACCATGGCTGTTGGTGAAAATAACAGCCCCAGGAACCCGAGCGGTCCCCCCCGGGACAGGAATAAGTACAATACCAAACCGACGACAACCGGTGGCAGTCCCATAAGCGCATTTAAAACTACGATTACGCCTCTCCGGCCTGGAAACCGATATACCGCCAAAACAGCACCCAAAAATAATCCCGACACCGCCGCCATTGCCACGGCGGAAATGCTCACGTACATCGTGCGACCAATGATGGCGTAAAGTTCACGGTCCAACGAGACAATTAATTCGAAGGCAATCGCGAATGCACTTAATATTTCAGACACACAAAACCGCCATTTTTTGGGTTTCAGAATGGCTTTTTAACCACACGGTTCGCACAAACGAAAGCCGATAAAAATCTGTTGAAGTGTCGTTTGTCCTCCCACAAGGTTCGTAGTCGCTTCAAACCTAGTGAGTTATAGCTCCGATATACTCTCTTTTATGAGATAATTTCGCCGCAAATGAATTGATCGGTCGAGAAGACGAACTAGATAAGAGATAAATCGAAAAGTAATGAGACAGAGGGGAGGTTGGTCAGCATATAAAAAAGGAGAAATGTGATGAATCGGAAAGTAAAACCAACGACCCAAAGCCTCAATTTTTGCCATAACGGCTATGCCATTCGGGCGCGTAAATACATCATCGCCTTGGTTGGCTTTCTCCTCGGGTCCTTATGTTTGTCACACAACGCCGACGCCCAGTCGGCCGGAATGGTTGTGGACCGCGAAACTGTCGCTAAAGAGCTAAGTGAAAAGCACCGGGAAAAAACCGTTGGCATGGGTCTCGCTGACAATGGCGGTGTTCTGGAACTTTTCACGAGTGAGGGCGGAGAGACCTGGACGGTCCTACTGACAATGCCAAACGGAGCGAGTTTTGTCGTCGGTACTGGAAAGGCCTGGGCTGGGAAGCCAGTAACTACCAAAGGCATGCAAATTTAGCCTGACGGGTAACACGGTATAGAAAAATCCTGGCAGCTAAGGGCCGCTGAACCGTCAAGTCACGTAATCTGCATCAACTTGGGAACAAGAGGTTTGGCAACCAGGTTGCGATGGCGGGGAAGTTGATGATCATAACCATAGCAACGAGCATGATAATCCAATACGGCGTAGAAGACTTGAAAATAGTCATCACATCCATATCCGGGTCAAAGCCTTGTATGGCAGATTTGACCGTGTAAACCAACAGACCGAAAGGCGGTGTGTAAAGACCCGCTTCGATGGCGATGATACCAATAATGGCGAAAGCGATGGGATCAATCCCAAGCTTTACTGCGATGGGGGCAAATATCGCCGCCGTGAGTAACATAATTGAAATCGAGTCGATGATCATGCCGAGGGCAAACCAAATCAATACCATCACGGTAATGACAAGCCACGGCGCCATGCCGGAGCCGATAAAAACCCCTTCAATGGCATTAGCCATACCCGTCATGGCTAGCGTGCGGGAATAAAGCGCCGCCGTCACCAGGAGCAACAGGATTGGAGCTGATGTGCGTCCGACGGATAGTATACCGTCAATGATATCTCGCAATCGCGCACCTTTAATGATGGCCAGCATGAGGCCTATAAACGCGCCAGCACCGGCGCCTTCCGTGGGGGTAAAGACACCAAACCAAATGCCACCCAAGACCGCGACAATGACCAAAAAAATTCCCGTCAAGCTGATTAGAAACTGCCCGGTGGTAACAGTGTCAGCAGGGTCGGAGACGTCGTTCGCGTTTGGCTGAGCAGCGCCACCACCCACTAGACCGGGGTTCATGATGGCCCGCAGGAACACGTAAATCACAAACAGTGTCGTCAAAAGGAGACCTGGCAGCACGCCTGCGGCAAATATTTGACCTATGGACTGCTCCGTAAGAATGCCCCAGACGATCATCAGCACGCTGGGTGGGATCAGCATGCCAAGGCAACTTGAGCCGGCCACGGTGCCGAGCGCAAATCCCTTGTGATAACCGAAACGCTTCATCTCGGGGTAGGCGATGCGGGAAAATGTCGCGGCAGACGCGATGCTCACGCCAGTCACAAAAGAAAACAATGCATTCCCGATCACCGTCGCGATTGCCAACCGGCCTGGAATTTTTGATAGGAGCTGGTTAATTCCCCGATACACATCGGTGACGGTTCCCGACCTGCCGATAAATTCGCCCATCAACAAAAAAAGCGGAATAACGGCAAACACGTAAGCCCGGATGGCTTCATAGGCGGTTGCCGCCAGCATTGACTGGACCGTGTGGAAGGCGTTGATATCGGCGCCCGTGACCATCCAGATGCCGAGGGCACTGGTCATGCCTAGGGCAACCGCTATGTGAACACCGATTGCAACAAGTGCAACGAGCGAGACAATCAGAATGACCGCGATATTGAGTTCAAACATTTTTACGCCCCCTCTGGCCTAATGTTCCATGTCGAGTTGTTTCATTTCCTCGACCTCTTGGCGCATCAAATCTGGCCGGAAGACGTCTACATAAGCCATGACACAGTAGTTAATCATAGCCAGCGCACTTCCCAGCAGCACTGTCCAACGAGCGGGCCACGACGGTACTCTGAGGGCGCCCTCGCCCTCAAATTCGTTTTCGACGAAAGACAAAACGCTCTCTTGCCAGCCGCCTGTAATAATCATCAGGAAAAATAAAACTCCCAAGATATAGCCCAGCGCCAGCAAAATACGTTGTGCGATATCCGGAAGGTGCGTCACCAAAAAATCGGCTCTTAGCATGGAACGGCTACGTATGGCATATCCGGTTTGAAGAAACACAATAATAACAATGGAAGCCGCCACCATCTCAGCGGTCCCGTGAATTGGAAAATCGAAAGCTCCCCGCCCGATAATATCAGCAAGGACCAGAAACGATATGGCAATCGTCCAAGCTGCCGCAAGGACCATAAGGGCTTTAGAAACCCAATCGCTGATTTTGATAACGTTCATTAGAGGCCTCGTCTGTGGCGGCAAATCTTCACGGATTATGAGTCTTAGACAAAATCACCGGCTGGTTACGGAGCGTACCCAGCCGGTGTGTTTTGCGGATCAACAAAAAAGGTTGAGTTGCGCCAGGTTACTTAACGACGTAACGCACCGGCCACTTATAGCCAACTTTTTCTGCAGCATTAAGTGTAGCGTTCAATATTTTGATCGCCGGATACCCCTCCTTTTCCAGAGAATTGGCATGCTCTTGCGGCCAATCCTTCAACTTTTTCGCCCAAGAAAGGCGGACCTCCGGGCCAAGATCGCTTACCGTGATGTTTTTGCGAAGCCAGGCCATGTCTTTTTCATAACCCGCTTTGTTGAACGAACCAGTCATAACACGATATCGATCAGCAACTTCCATAAAAATCGGCTTCACTTCAGCTGGAAGACCGTTCCAGAAGCGGTTGTTCGCTGTCAGACCATGCCATGTGATCGATCCGAACCCGATAGTGGTGTAATATTTACCAACTTCATGCAATTTGAAAACTGGGCCCCAGGCACTCGGGAACATGATGCCGCCCTCAGCCACACCGGTTTTAATCTTCTGGTACCAACCGGGAAGACCATCTGTAACTGGAATGATGCCCACATTGGCTTTCTTCATCCAATTGAGGTTCAGGCCAGCACCCAGAATTTTGTGGCCTTTGAGGTCTTCAACCTTCTTCCAAGGGAAGTTCGTGCCGATGTTGTAGCCACCGTCACCAATGATCGCGAGGAGTGTCTGGTTGAATTTCTGGAACCGCGCCGCGAGGCTGGGGAACTGCTTGTAGACATCGGTTGCAATGGCAACGGATTTAACCGGGTCCATTGTGCCAAAGGGCAACATGATTTGGAAAGCGTGCATTTTAAGCTTTGATGCTTCGAAGCAATAGCAAAAGCCGCCAACATCAACGACGCCATTTTGCACGCCTTCAAATGTATCAAATACCTTCACGATGGAGCCACTGTAGCCCTCAATGAAATTAATTTTGTGGCTTGTTTTCGCTTCGACGGCCTTTTTCAGCTCGGTCTGAAAGAAATTCTTCATCAAACCGGCATAGACAACCGTTGGTGGGTGACCGGATGCAATCCGAACGTTGATGGTCTTTGCATCTGCCTGGTCGCTCGTGGCGAGCACACCGCCCGCTACGAGACCGGCAGCAGATAGTCCCAATAGTGTTTTAGAGAATAAACGCATGAAATCCCTCCCTAGGATTATTGTGCAGTAGGGGTAGCCGAAATTAGTTGGGTTAAAAATATCACAACTACCGCTCTCAAGGAGTATCACAAACGAATAGAACCCTGAAAGAACAATGTTAGATAAGAGCAGAGAGCTGGGATCGGAAGCGGTAAACGAAACGCAATACACAAAGTCGCCTTTTTGACAATTTGTGTGGACATCATTGAAAAAGATGCACGTATAGATTCGCCGGTGATCATGCCCTGAGATGCGACGGAGGGCTTTCTTGCTCGTCCAAAATGGGATAGTTCCTAGAGCTAACGGAGATCCGCCAGAGGTTTCAGGGAGTGAGTATGCCGATAGAAACAGGCTACGCGGACATAGCCATTGATGATTTTAAAGCCGGGATGCGGCAATTGGCAGCTGGGGTGACCGTGATTACTGCTGCCCATAATGGTGCTAAAGACGGGCTTACAGCAACCGCCACCTGTTCCGTCTCGGCTGACCCACCGCAGTTGTTGATCTGTGTGAACCAACTTGCTGGCGCACATGAGCTTATTCGGGATGCGGGGTCGTTCGGCGTGAACATTCTGGCCCGAGAACACGAAGACATTGCCCTCAGGTTCGCTGGCATGGACGAC
>CAXFCV010000347.1:0-3533 GCA_964000975.1 uncultured Rhodospirillaceae bacterium
AGGCTCGCCGTTGACCGTTCCAGCAAAGATAGGGCTGCGGGGTGACCAATCGGTCTCGATCCGAAAGTTGCGGTCTCGAACCCGCACCGCTATCTCCCCGTTGGCATCGGACGTGACAATGGGAAAAAAGGTTCCATTCAACACAACGACCTTTTTATCGTCTAGGTGGATGTCCTGTTTGGACATTATATTCCCAGACAAATTGCGAGATTGCAGACCCAAAAGCTTACCCTCGGCAATGCGGTGAACGGCACCTGTAACAGCCACGATCAGATCAAGATCCTTGTGCTCGGTTTGATCCGGGATAAACCGTTCGCCGAACTCGTCGGCAATAAAATTCGTAGAAAGTTCGCCGCGTTGGAAACGAGGATGGTGCATCACTGCTGACAGGAAGCCCAAGTTATTAGCCACTCCTCGAATATAATACTCATCCAATGCCCAGCACATGTGGCGGATCGCCTCTTCCCGAGTGTCCCCATTAGTTACAAGTTTGGCGATCATGGGGTCATAGAAGCGATTGATCTCGTCCCCCTCGTTGATACCGCCGTCCATACGAACATTCTTGGTGATACCAAACGCCGAGGTTACCGGCTCCCGGTACCGCACCAATCGCCCAATTGATGGCAGGAAGCCCCTAATGGGATCCTCTGCATAAATGCGGGATTCCATAGCCCAGCCCTCCATTCTGATGTCATCCTGGCCAAACGCGAGCTCCTCTCCATAGGCAATTCGGATCATCTGCTCGACAAGATCTAGACCAGTGACCAGCTCTGTGACCGGATGTTCAACCTGAAGGCGGGTATTCATCTCGAGGAAATAAAAGTTTCTGTCAGCATCCACAATAAATTCAACAGTGCCCGCTGAGACATAGTCCACAGCCTCTGAAAGCGCGATCGCTTGCTCCCCCATTGCGGCACGCATTTCCTCAGTGACAAATGGGCTCGGGGCCTCTTCGATGACTTTCTGATGGCGGCGTTGAATCGAGCACTCCCTCTCCCCAAGGTGGAGCGTATGGCCGTGAGAATCAGCGAGCACCTGAATTTCAATATGACGCGGCGTGGTAATAAATTTCTCAATGAAAACGCGACCATCACCAAAACTTGACTCCGCCTCCGCCACACATGATTTAAAAGCATCTTCTATTTTTGCCGGGTCTTCTACCAGGCGCATGCCCTTTCCACCTCCACCCGCAGACGCTTTCAGCATGACTGGATATCCAATGTCACCCGCAAGTTTTCTAGCTTCCGCAGCGCCGCTCAAGGGATCGGAGTAGCCGGGCACGGTCGGAACTCCGGCTGCCTGGGCTAGCTTCTTGGACTCTATTTTATCCCCCATCTTCCGAATGGCGTCGGGCCCGGGCCCTATGAAGGTGACATCGGCCCCGGCAAGCCGCTCAGCAAAAGTCGCGTTTTCTGACAAAAATCCGTAGCCCGGATGCACCGCCTCTGCGCCGGTCTCCTTAATGGCCTCTAAAATCGCATCCATGTTGAGATAACTCTCAGATGCCTGAGCCGGTCCAATGCACACAGAATCACTGGCCATGTCAACATGGAGTGCCCCTTGGTCTGCCTCGGAGTAAACGGCAATCGACTTAATACCCAGGCGCCTGGCGCTTCGAATGATACGGCACGCAATTTCGCCCCGGTTTGCTACTAAAATCGATTTAAACATGCTGATCCACTCAATCCATGTATATGTTCGCTTTTTAACAGATTCGTGACAGAATAAAATCAAATTGTCTGCAATAATGTTGCGTTCAGTAGAACCAGCATTATCCGAGTAGCAATTAGACCGACATTAATTTACAAAAACGTCGATAGATAATCGAGTGCGAACAATTCTTCTTCAAAAATTTTCTGATATGTTTGCAAAATAATGTTGCTAACATTTATCGCTTTCATTTTAAAAATGCGGCTGTTTACTGAATTGATAAAATTTTGGCCTGTTAAATTTAGAAGCCCGAACGACACGTCGTGCCTTTCAGACCCAGCAGAAGATCAATATTCTGAGAATCAATGCTACGCTCTGATGCTTCAGGCCAGACACCCTGATGTTCTGGCTCCATCGTGTCGATTTAAGGTGGCGGTATGGCCCTGTCTGACTAGTTTCTAATTAGCGCCTCTCGGCGCTGTCTATGTAGACTCCGGAGGGCGCCATAGAAATCAATTGAGGTTTCACGCAAATGTTCGAGTTCATTCACAATCCCCGCATAGGCAACTATTCCCCCTAGCGATTTCAGCCCATAATCCGCAGCGTCGAAATCCTGGGCATCCAGGTAATATCCCACTGGATCGAAGAATGAGTCGACGAAAAACTGGCCGATGCCATCTCTTGGGTTGGATGGCCCCAATAGCGGGAGAATAAGGTAGAAGCCATCACCGATCCCCCAGACTGCCAACGTCTGCCCGAAATCCTCCTCATGCTCTTCAAAGCCCCACTTCTCGGCCACATCAATCATCCCCCCAACCCCAGCCGTAGTGTTGATCAAAATCCTGGTCGCCGTCGTGAAGCCTCGGTCAAATTCTCCCTGCAGTAAATCGTTTGCAAGCGTCACCGGCGCGCCAACGTTATCAAGTAAATTGGAAATGGCGACACGCACAACATCCGGCAAAGCCGTGTTATATACCTTTGCGACGGGCCCGAGCAGGTACTGATTGATGAACTCGTTGAAGGCGAACGTAACCCGGTTAAGCGGTTCCAACGGATCATTGACCTCTTCCGCCTCCCCCGCGCCATCGCCAAAATTAAATTCATCCGAATCTGACCCGTCGCTTGATCCGACAGACAGTGGAGCCGTGGATTTTTTCGCCGAGCCGGCTTGTGCGCCCGGCGTGGCGACAGGTGCGACAACCAGTGGCGCAGATCGTGCTGATCGATGGAATGCAAAGGGATATGGCTCCGACAATAGCTTGTCCATATTATAGATTGACGGTGCCCCTTGCACTGGCTCGGCAAGCACCGAGAGGACCAGACCAGTAAGAAGCACTCTAATCCTTGCAGCCATAACTGGAGTCCCAGAGTAAGTCATTGGTTTATCGTATTTTTTTCCGCTTCAAAAAGTATCCACAGACCATAGCGTTATTTTTCTTACGTACAAGCTTCTCAGATCCATTAGGGTAGGCCATTAAATTAAATTTGGGATATTGCCGCAGCTTTGCGATAAGCAAAATTTAAATGCTACCCCTTATTTTCAGCACCCGGTCACCGTGATAAGTTGAAAATCCACACTTATTTCAGAGACTTAGTAAATATGCATCAGACGATCATCGATCTTCTTAAAACTGCCGATCAGGACGCCCTCGCGCTGGGCGGCATCGGCCGTCCGGCCCTAACATTTCGCGAGCTCATTGCTCAGGCGGAGGCCACCGTTGCCGCTCTCAACTCGCGGGGCATCGGCCGGAACGACCGGGTCGCCATCGTGCTGCCTAACGGACCAGAAATGGCGAGCGCCTTTTTATCGGTCGGATGCGGCGCGACGACGGCGCCTCTCAATCCGGCGTACAGGGAAGAAGAGCTTAATTTTTACCTGTCTG
>CAXFCV010000348.1:0-6844 GCA_964000975.1 uncultured Rhodospirillaceae bacterium
CCGTTGAAACACATCCCGGCCCAGTTCGTCCCGGCCCAGCCAGGCGTCTGCCGACGGTAGGTGGAAGCGAGCGAACAGGTTTACCTGATTGGCGTCAAGACCCCGTGCTGCTTCGAACAGGGGTGCCGCCAAGGACAGGAGGGCGATAAGCAATAGGAGGAGCGCGCTGCCGACAGCCAGCCGGTGGCGCAGAAATCGATGCCGTGCCATGGACCAAGCAGATCGGGGGGCCGCGTATGTCGCGGTTCTGCTCATGGCGCGCGCGTCCCATACGTAATTCTTGGATCAAGTGCGCAATAAACCAGATCAGCAATTAAATTCCCGACCATTGTCATGGTCGTGGCAAATAGCAATGCCACCATGGCCAGGTTGAAATCGTTGCCCATAATGGCGTCAAAAATTAGCTTTCCCATGCCGGGAAACGCGAAAACTATCTCGATAGTAAGTGCCCCGGAGAATAGATAGCCGAAGTCGAGTGCAATTATTGTAACCACTGGGATCAAGGCATTGCGAAGCGCATGGCGGAAAATTACTCGGGATTCAGGCACGCCTTTCGCGCGGGCCGTCCTAATATAGTCCTGGCGAAGGATCTGTATCATCTCAGCGCGGGTAAACCGCGCTTGGCTTCCCAAGCTGAGAAGTGTCAGTGTAGCCACTGGAAGTACCAGAAACTTGGCTTTGTCCGCTAGGCTGTCGACCCCAATGGTTTCGGTTCCGCCGGCGGGCAGGAGGCCGAGGGTCACAGAAAAGAGGGTGATCATTAATAGTGCCAGCCAAAAGGAAGGGACTGAAATTGCCAAGAAGGAAAATAGGTTGATCGCATAATCGAGCCGCGTGTTTTGACGGGCCGCTGCAAGAACACCCGCCGGGATGGCTATCAGAATGGAGAAGACAAAACTCAACCCCAGCAGGATAACAGTGTTGCCAAGTGCCGGGGTGATGACACCAAGGACCGGTTTCGCGTGCAGCCTGGAAAATCCGAGATCACCGCCTAAAGCTGCTGTTAGCCAATTCCAATAACGCTCTACGGCAGGTACATCTAGACCATGAAGGGCGCGGAGACGACTGGAGTCCTCTGAAGTCAGCTTGGGGTTCGCGCTAATCATCAGGTCAATGGGGTCGCCTGGCATAAGACCCATTAACCAATATATTACGAAAGACATGACCGTGAGGACCGCGCCGGATTGAAGCACTCTGCCGGTCAAATAAGTGAACATGTGTTTCGTTAAGCGAGGGACAAGTTGCGGTTCAAACGAGTGCTAACCGGCAAAAAAAGACCCGCCTTAGGAGGCGAGCCCTGTACATCCGGACACTATAATCTCTCCCGGCACAATCCTCAGCAACCGGGGTCAGGCTTAATACCTAATTGCCCTCCATCAATCCTTCAGAAATATTCAAGTTAATATTGATCAAACTGTCCAACACTTCCTCTGACGGCTCCGACAGGCCCTTGGATGTTTGTTTATCAACAAACAGACTCAAACTCATCAGGTTTGCTTTGAGTTCGTCCGGCAATTCATTATTACCTTCGGCAACATCCGCCTGAACGATCGACCATAATAACTGATTATACTTGAGGGCCTTTTCACAAGCCTCCGTGTCACCAACTTTTTGACGGGCTTGGTCAAGAACGTATGCAGCTTGCGAGAATGCCGCAGCATCCATCTCACGCTTATTTTCGAATTGAACTTTGGGTTCGTCCGCCATGTTTCACCTCTGTTACGCGTGATTTTAATTCTTAGTGGATCGTAAGCGCTGTTGAGAAATAAGGAAAAATATACGGCATTTAATCGCCGATTTGCAACCTCTCTTGTATATCAAACACTTGCTCCTTTTTTTTCGACCCTAATAAAATTACGTCAGAAAAGTGACAGGCGACCTAATGGCTGTCGAGTGTGTTGGGCGCGCTTCCTTATGTCGGCGGTGCTAGACCGCAGATTTCTTGGACTTTTCGGCATCTGGTAGCAAATTGGCACCCAGTTTGGTCTGGTGCTCTTCCCGCGGTTTCATAGGCGCGGTCCCTTACCCGGCGTCTGGGGGTGCCCCGCAGTCTAAGTGCGGCAGCAAGCAACAATTGCGTATAGGGATGTTACGGGTTCTGAAAAAGTGATTCGGTGGTGGTCGACTCCATAATCCAACCCTGATAGATGACAATGATACGGTCGGAGACGTGAGAAACGACGGAGAGGTCATGACTGATGATTATATAAGTGAGATGATGTGCTTGTTTGAGGTAGGCTAGGAGGTTAACGATTTGGCCTTGGACCGAGACATCTGGGGCTGATGAGGGTTCGTCGGCAATGATGAGGTCCCGGCGCAGAATGAGCGCCCGAGGTAGAGCGATCCGCTGGCGTTTAAAGCCGCTGAATTGATGGGGATATTTGTTTAGATCATGCGGTTGCAGGCCCGCCTCAGTTAGTACTTTTGTTACCTTTTCTATCCTGGACCGTGTGTCGCCGACCTTGTAATTTATCTGCGTTTCACCGACAATCTCTCCGACACTGAGCCGTGGATTTATTGATCCAAAGTGATCCTGGAAGACCAAACGCATTTGCCTGCGGAGCGCCAGTTTTCAAGGGTTCTTAGCCGATATACATCCTGGCCATTGAGTTTGACCGTGCCGCTGTCTGGTGCCAGCAGCATTCCAACCGTTTGGGCCAGGGTTGATTTGCCGCAGCCGGACTCACCGATAATAGAGCCCGTTGCTCCCTTGTACACGTCAATGGTGATCTGACCCAACGCGGTCATTACGACTCGCCGACGGCCAAACAGGTCGGCCTCTTTCACTGGGAAGGATTTCGCCCCGGTTGATAGCCAGGGATATACCGTCTACGGCACAGAAATCGCCCTTAGTCCGCGGAACCTAAATTGGAGATCCTGAATGGAGAGCACGGCGGTGTCAGCCATGATCGTTCTTTTGTGTGATGGACAGTTCCTGGAATACCCGTTCATGAGCCAAATCCGGCTCTCCGATATGGGCCAGAAGGCCCCCTCGGACTTTGTCGCGCAGAGCCAGTGCTGCCTGCCACTGACTCTCGCTCTTTTGTCGTGGATGAATGGGGTCCATAATTTTTACTTGAATACGGCCGCGTCGGAGGAAGGCTGTGCCCTCTCGGAGAGTAGCGCGGGCGCCTCGGATAGCAATAGGCTGGATCGGCGTTCCGGTCATCACGGCAATTGTAAAGGCACCCATATGAAATGGCAAAAGGCCTGGCATTCGGCTGAAGGTTCCCTCGGGAAAATAGCCGAGGCTTTGGCCGGTCGTGAGGGCCTCCGAGAGATACTCGGCATCTGTCAGACTTTTTTCCACATCAAAACGCTCCACGAAATGGCACCCGAGGCGTTGAAGAAAGAGGCGCGGGATAAAGTGACTTTTGAGTTCACCTTTGACCACAAAACCGAATGGGGAAGGCAAGACACTGATGAGAACAGCGCCGTCAAGATAGCTCGAGTGATTGGCTGAGAAGATCACAGGCCCGTTGCCGACGATTTTTTCTGTGCCGTCCACCGTGAGGCTAATGCCGGTCAACATGCGCATCAGGGTGAAACTGGTTTTTAGAAAAGACCATCTCACGGCGCGGGAGTGGATCAGGACCACGCCCGTCCAAACGGGCACCGCCATTAGCACCAGTATAAGCCATGCATAACCGGCATAAAGCCAGGCATTAGCCCGCTGGCAACAGAGAAGAGACCAATGAAAGGCGGTCAGGGTTCCAAGTTTCCATGTTTGCCAGTACAAGCTCATGCCGCTGGCGCCAGCGTTGCCAGTTTCATAGAGTTTGCGGGCCGCGTGGCGTCGGATTTTTCCGCTCGACGTTTTAGGAACGGACCGCGGAGGGACGAGTAAAATTTCATCCGGCGCGGCGCCCGTGAGGTCTACCGAGATGGCAGCGATGGCGCGTTTCAGACGTGTTTGACCCTCTTCTTTCCAATGCCGGCTCTCTGCTAGAACGACAAGTTGCTCAGCCCCGGTCTGGGGATGAGAACTGGCGAAAACAGCGACATTGCCCAGTTGTATGCCATCGAGAGCCCCGATCGCCGTCTCCAGTTCGGCTGGATAAATGTTCCGTCCCGCCCGGATGATCAGATCTTTTTGCCGCCCGGTAATATAGATCTCGCCTTCCGATAGATAACCGAGATCGCCGGAATTCAGCCATTGACCATCAAACAAATCTTGTGTCGCTTCCCGGTTTTGGAAATAGCCTGAGGTTGAGGACGGGCCCTGAAATTGGATCCGTCCTTGATGCCGGTCCCCCAGTTCGCGCCCGGTGGCGTCCACAATACGGATTTGGTGACCGGGCAATGGCATACCACAAGCCGGGACTGCAATCGCGCCTGGTCTATCTGTCTCAAAAGTAGGGACTGCGCGCCCCTGGTCCTGCAACGCTCTCCGAGAAATCAGGTCGATCTTTGGGTCGCGCTTCAACGGTGGGAAAGCGAGACCCACAGAGTTCTCCGCTAAACCGTAGACAGGCATCAGGGCATCGTTGCGGAACCCAAAAGGAGCGAAATGTTTGGCGAAATGCCTCAATGTCGTGGGACTTACGGCTTCGGCGCCGTTGAAAGCGACACGCCAGCTGGAAAGATCGAGATCGGCCAGATCTTCATGCCGGATCCGAGTGGTACACAAATCGTATGCAAAATTAGGGGCTCCGGAGATCGTTCCTTTGTATGTGTGAATGGCGTTGAGCCAGCGTGACGGCCTGGAGAGAAAAGTGAGGGGAGACATGATAACCAGGGGGATTCCAAACGTTAGGCTCCCGAGCCAGGCACCAATGAGGCCCATGTCGTGGTAGAGCGGCAGCCAGCTCACGAAGACATCATCGGGCCCGGCGTCCAAAGCCCGTCCCATGGCGCGAATGTTCGCCAGCAGGTTTGCGTGGCTCAAGATCACTCCTTTCGGATCACTGGTGCTGCCGGATGTATACTGTAAAAAGGCCGCATCGTTTGGCGAGACGGTCGGCAGGACGTGGGGCAAAGACTCTGAGGTAATATCTTGAACCGTGGTAACCAGGCGCAAACCCTTTACCTGAGCAGCCATCAGATTGGAAAAATGGAGGGCCTCCGGCACGGTCAGCATGATGACGGACCCGGCGTTTACGGCGATCTTAGTGTGACGTTGAAGATGCTCTTCTAATTGCTGAGGACGGCCCGGTGGATAGATGGGGACGGGTAGGCCGCCCGCCAACAATGTGCCGAAAAAACCGAAAAAATAGTCCCGGCCCGTGGGCAACATGAGTAGCACCCGCGCGCCCGGCTCCAGGCCTTTGGCGAGAAGCCCTTCGGCGACACGGGCCGCCTGTTCGTAAAGTGCGCCATAAGTCACTGTCTCGGTCGCATCATCACCACTTATGATATGCAAATGCGCCTTGTCCGCGTGGATACGCGCGTGCCAGGACAGCACATCGATCAGTGTGCCGGCCTCATCGGGCATTTGCCGGGTGTATGCTAAATCAGATGGGGTGGATTGCCGGAACTCTGCACTCGCGGGCAGTGCCAGGCGGACATCTGCCTCGGCGCCATCTCTTGATAACCCCCGTAACAATTCGGTGAGCAAGTCCCTGGGAGAGTCGGCGCGGACCAGAGCCTCATCGCTGAGCCCTGTGTTGAACTTTTCTTCGATGCGGTGAACGAGTTCCATTCGGGCCAAGCTGTCAAAACCTAAGTCCGACCCAAGGTCGCTGTCGAGCTTAACGGATGCGCCTATGCCCTGGTCCGGGTAAAGCTCGTCCGCAAGTTTCGCTGTCAAAGCGAGCAGAATATCTCGGGCTTCCCGGGGTGCCGTGGCGGCAAAGGACTTGTCCTCTATGTTCGGTGATGTTTGCACGATGCCAGAGAGTTTAGCGCATTAAATCTAATCCCGCGACGCTGCCTAGAGTGTCGCGTTAAAACGATGTTTATGTGACGAGAAGAAAGCCGGGCGATAAATCGGATTGATAGAAAGACAGTAAGGAAGAAAAATCCAATTCCTAGCCGAGCGCGGCCTCTTTCAATTTTGCTTGCGTGCGCCGTCACATTACCGCACGTCCCAGTTTTCGATCCATAAGGTGGTTGTGCCAAGATGGCCGGTTGGCGTTACGCCGGTAAGCCATTTGGGCAGGATATAGGCATTGGCGCGGAAGTAGAGCGGAATCACAGGTAATTCGGATGCGTAAATATGCTGAAAATCCTGCCACAGGAGGCGCCGTTTTTCACGGTCCAGCTCGACTTCGATGTTATCGAGGAGCGCATCCATCTCTTTGTTCCTGAACCCTGTATAGTTTTGTCCGGCCCAGTTATTTTTTTGTGTAGGAATATGGTCCGAGTGCAAGGTCGAGCGCGGCACGCTCTCCGGGGCCGAGATCCAAGCGAACATGGCGAAGGCATCAAATTTCCGTTGGGTCACGGTCTGACCGAAAAATACCCGAGCCGGTTCATTTCGGATGCGCACATCGATACCCACCTGTTTCCACTGGCTTTGCAAGACCTGCTCGACCAGCTCCCGGGTCCGGTTGCCTGCCGTGGTCATGATTTCGAATGCCAGGCGTTCGCCCATGGAGTTGCGACGCACGCCTCTCCCCTGTAACCGCCAGCCCGCCTTATCTAACAGGGCTGCCGCTCGCTTTGGATCATGCGCATATTTGGGGACATCGTCCCAATGTATCCAGTCCAAAGGATTGATGCTGGTGTGGGCAACGGGTTGCCGGTCCTCGAACAATTGTTTTGAGATGGCGGCCCGGTCAAGCGCCAGAATGAGAGCCTGCCGAACCCGCTTGTCTGTGAGGATCGGATTGTCAAGATTCAGATCCAAATGCTCGTATATGAGGCCGGACTTGTAGAGGATTGTATAATTCTTGCCGTGGCG
>CAXFCV010000349.1:0-5353 GCA_964000975.1 uncultured Rhodospirillaceae bacterium
CCCGCTGTACGATTTCTCCTAGGGTCAAAATATCTTCAATGGATTTTACCAATTTTCGCGGTTCCTGCTTACAAATCCAAATCTGCGAGTAATAGCGTACAGGAAGATGTTGATTAGAAAAGCGGGAAGATGGCTTTGGCTCCTATTGTCGACCGCCCAAGTCATATGCGACATCGCCCAATCAGTGACACTTCAGGGGGTTTTTAAAATATTCGCCATACTTTCTTCCCAGGCCAGCGCGGTGCTAATTATTTTAGCCAGAGTATCTTGTTTTGGAGACCAATTCGTTTTGTTTTTTAGTTGTGTGATGTCAGACACAAGCGTTGCGGGGTCACCAGGTCTGCGAGGCCCGACAGTGGCGCCCAGAGACTTCCCCGTCACCCGCTCAACTTCAGCCACTACTTCCCTCACAGAACTGCCTCGACCATACCCACAATTTATAATCTGGTTTTCGCCGGTTTTTTCCAGCAGTTTCAGGATCTCGACGTGAGCATCAGCCAGATCTGATACATGGATATAATCCCGAACGCAGGTGCCATCCGGGGTGTCATAATCATCGCCATTAATTACTATGCCGGATTTCTTCCCGGTCACAACTTCGCCGGCGATTTTCAGAAGGTGGGTCGCATTGGGGCTGCATTGTCCGGTTCTACCCGCAGGATCTGCGCCGCCGACATTGAAGTATCTAAGAGCAGCATACTGAAGCCCGGTTGCACTTGATGTATCCTCAAGCATCCACTCGGTCATCAGTTTGGTTCTTCCGTACGGCGTCGTCGGCGTCGTCGGTGAACTCTCCTTTAATGGAAGAGTAAGCGGTTCGCCATACACCAGGGCGGACGATGAAAAGATAAACGTTTGGATGTCTGCTTCAGTGCAGGCGGACAGTAGGTTCCGACTGACGGAGGTGTTATTTTCATAATATCGCAATGGGCTCCGTACGGACTCCGGTGCGACAATGGATCCAGCAAAATGGAGAACCGCTGAGATTTCGTTATTTCTGGAGAGGTCTGTAACGAGCCTTTGGTCGCCTGCGTTTCCCTCAATGAACTCAACCTCTCTCGGCAAAAGCTCGCGTCGTCCTGTGGACAGGTTGTCGAGTACAGTAATGGCATACCCGGCCGTAAGGAGGCTATAGACAACATGGCTGCCAATATATCCCGCACCGCCAGTGACTAAGACTGATTTTCTACTCATAACACTGTCTCTAGCGTCGAAGAAATGCTCACGCTCTTGTCTTATCAGTTTGGTTTGCGTTGGTTTTTTTATGTTGCCAGGCGCCCTGCATTATAATCTTCCACGGCTTGTTGAAGTTCGGCACGCGTATTCATGACAAATGGCCCCATGCGTGCCACGGGCTCATTAAGAGGTTCTCCTTCGCAGTAGAGGATAGCTGCTCCCTCCCCACCGGAGACCACGTTCACGGATCCCGCACCCTTGAATAGCAACACAGCTGGTGCGGTGATTTGCTGTTCCCTGCCAAGATTATCTGAAGCGATAAGGGTGCCCTCATACAAACAAATGAAGAGCTGATTATCGGGAGTGGGAAGAATGGACCATGGCGTGTCACCATCAAGGACAACATCAAGTAGGCGAGCATTGATTTTAGGAATGGCTGGACCAGTCTCGCCCTCGTAGCTGCCCGCAATAATCCTGGCATGGCCCCCATTAAATTCTGACCGGGGGATATCTGCCGCCGGAATATCCTGATAGCGGGGCTCAGTCATCTTAAGATGTGACGGCAGATTGACCCATAGTTGAAAACCGCTAAGCCGTCCCTCGATCATCTCTGGAATTTCAGAGTGAATGATGCCGCGGCCAGCGGTCATCCACTGAACATCTCCTGGTGCCAGAACACCCTCGTTGCCAACCGAATCCTTATGGCGCATCAAGCCGTCAAGAACGAGTGTCACGGTCTCAAAGCCCCGGTGAGGATGATCCGGAAAGCCAGCGATATATGAGTCCGGATCATCGGAGTCCATGCGGTCGAGCATCAGAAAGGGGTCAACCATATCTAGCTGTGAAGTTCCGACCATACGCGTTAATTGTACCCCGGCGCCATCTGTTGCTGGGACACCTGGCACCCAATGGGTTAGGACACGCGCATTTTTAATCTCATTCATGAGGAATTCTCCCGAAGTCCATGTTTTAGCCAATCGTCAATGATGGGGGCCAAGCTGTCATAAGGCTGATAACCGCCAGACAGCAGGGCTATCTTGGTATCTTCGCCTTCAGTTTCCTTCACCACAACAGTCGGAAAACCTGTTACGCCCAATCCCTTGGCATATTGGAAGTCATTGCGAGTTGTCTCCTTAATTACATCGGATTCAAACTGTTCCTGGAAGGCAACTACGTCCAAGCCAGCTTCGGTGGCGAGAAGTTTGAAGGTTTCCAGATCCGTGGTGTCTTTGTTCTCTGAATAGAAGCTGCGGCTAATAGAGTCATAGAAATGCAGAAGTTTGGATTGGTCCATGTCCCGCACAGTGACTGCCGCTCGACACGCCGGTTCAGTGTCCAATACGAACCCCTCGCGATCAAAAAAAGCATAGTCAAACACCGCGCCAGTTGCCTTGCGGACATCTTCCCAGTGGTGTCGGATGGTTGCCTTGTAGCCTTCATTCATGGGCTCAGTATCGAACGCATGAAGGCCACCTAAAACGATGGAAACGGGTGCCTCGTCGGCGTAGGTCTGGCTGATATTTCTGATGACCGGTGAAAAGCCCCAGCACCAGGAACACATGGGATCGCCAAAATATATAATTTCTCGAGTTGCCATCGACGGGGCTTTCCTGAAGGTCACAAGATGGACGGTGCTCCTATTTTAGAGGCTTGCACTATGCTTCTAAAGAAGCCGATTTTTTAAGATAGTCGGAATACCAAGGCAGGTAAACCGCACCGGCTAACACCTTAATGACTGAGCCCGTTGGGGGTGTATTAGCCAGGGTGTGACCCAGCTCTATTTTTTCAAGCCCGCCATGTCCTCCAGCATCTCGACATAAGCGAAAAAATCTTGGTCGCCCCGTCCAGTGCCGATCATGGCGCTCCAATGCTGGCGTACAGAAGATGTGATGGGCATCGGGATGTGATTATTCTTGGCAGTGTCCAGGGCAAGGTCAAAGTCTTTCGCCATCTGGCGGGCTGTGAAAGCAGGTGTAAAATCGCGGTTTTTTAGTGCTTCTACTTTGTAGTTGACGACAGGAGAGCCAACCGCGCTGCTGGCGATGACCTCGATCATGGTGTCCCAGTCAAGACCGCCGGCTTCGCCAAAGGCCAGGGCCTCCCCCATCATGGATGATGAAATCCCGATCATGGTGTTGATAGCAAGTTTGAGATAGCGCGCCTGCTCCTCCTCTCCAAGGTAGAAAATTCTGTCCCCCATTATCTCAAACAGAGGGTGAATGAAATCGAAGCTAGCCTGAGGACCGGAGCTCAGGATCACAAGAATGCCGCCCGCCGCCTGAACGACGGAGCCGTTTACTGGTGAACGAAGATAGGCGATACTTTTCTGTCGCGTTGCGTCACCTACCGTGATGGACGCAGCTGGAGAGACGGTGCTCATATCGATAAAGATACCGCCCTCCGTCATGTTGGCGATAACGCCATCATCCCCGAGAGCGACCCCGTGAAGTGCTTCGTCGTCGGAGATCATTGTGATGACGATATCGGAAGCTGCTGACAGTTCTGCAATACTCTCTGCTACGCGACCACCGGCATCGGCGTGTGCCTGTGTTTTTTGTTTTGATCTATTGTAGACTATTACCTCATGGCCGCCCTTAATAAGGTTGAGGGCCATCGGATGTCCCATTTTTCCAAGGCCGATGAAACCGATGCTAGCGTTCTGTAAATTTTCGAGTGCCATTTAAAGTCCCCTGTGAGACGGTAAGTAATGATGCGTCAACGCTGTTACTAGAGCCTCCCGAGGGCTCGGAAAAGGATGAACTGGGCAAAATACATGAAATGTGATCGGTTGTTGATGGTTTTTTAGCGACCACTGCGACGCCTCTTGAGAGAGTTGCAACCTTGCGAGGACGCTTTGGGCCAAGGTGTGGGGACATTGCAATTTCTGCTTTGGGCCCCAACATCTATTTCCGGGATAATGTTTTCCTGCACCGTTGGATGTGATTAGTATAGGGGTGAGGCCGACCACCATCACTTAAAAACGAGAATTATTTATGAGCGACGGGATTAAAAACTGTATTGCGCCAGACCGGAATCCACGTAAACCCGGTTTCACCTTGCCCAAAGGCAGCATAGATACACATGTACACGTATTTGACGCTGGCCGTTACCCCATGTCACCGACACGGGGCTATAATCCGCCCGACTCCACGTTGGATGATCTGAGACATCTGCATGCCACTCTGGGCGTTGATAGGGTCGTGTTCACACAGCCATCCACATATGGCACCGATAACGCTGCGATTTTGGATGGCATGAATGACCTAAACGCCGAAACACCTGGACGGGCCCGCTGTGTGGTTGCGGTCACCATGGATGTCACAGACGAGGAGCTCGCAGATCTGGACCAAGCAGGGGCCCGTGGTATCCGACTTAACACGGACAACAAAGGTGGTATGCCGATCGAATTTTCCGAGATTGGGAAGCTGGAAGATCGGATCAGGGATCTCGGCTGGCACTTTGAATTTCTCTTTCCTGGGAAAGATATTATTGAGTTGATGCCGGTCTTTAAGGCCTTGACTATCCCCATGTCCATTGGGCATTTCGCGTACCAGCCCGCAACCGCAGGTGTCCAGGCACCAGGCTTTCAGGCATTGCTGGACCTTATGCGGGAGGGTAACACGTGGATGAAAATCTCGGGTGCCAACAGAGTGAGTGAAACTGACCTTCCACCCTATGACGACGTGAAGCCAATGGCGCATGCACTTATCGAGGCAGCGCCAGAGCGCATCATGTGGGGCACCGACTGGCCGCATCCGAACAAGTATGAAGTCAACCCTAACGACGGGGACTTAGTCGATGCGGTTGGAGACTGGGTCACGGATGAGGCCCTGCGCCAAAAAATCATGGTCGATACCCCGGCGGAGCTATTCCGGTTCTAACGGACGTTACCGGTTGCGTTGAGGACGCGGCTACAGAACCACTGAGCCTTGCCCTTCGCGAACGAAATGCCAAGTGCACGATGTTTTAGAGTTAAGGAGTTGGCGTGCCTAGTATCATCTCCCTAACAGCCTCAAAAACGGAACTTTCGGGCAGGCTCAACTGACGTGACATGGCAAAGTGGTGTGCGTCCGGGACTATGATTTCCTGGGCAGGGAATCCACGTGATGTCCATGCTTCGAGAAAGATCCGAGACTGCAGGCGAAACTCGTCCGGCTCCGGTTCGCCGACAGCTATA
>CAXFCV010000350.1:0-8667 GCA_964000975.1 uncultured Rhodospirillaceae bacterium
CATGGCCCGCGGCACCATAAAGGGCCCCACTTTTTTTGGTCCACGTTCACGCGCCGCATCCGCGGCTTGAATTAGGTTCCTGGTCGATGGCCCACCAGACCCCATGATCAAGCCAGTCCGCTCATTTGACACGTCATCGGCACCAAGCCCAGAGTCATTAATGGCCTCTTGCATGGCAACATAGTTATATGCGGCGCCGTCACCCATAAACCGGCGTAACTTTCGGTCCAGAACACCATCAAGGTCCATTTTGGGTTTCCCGTACACATGACTGCGGAAGCCCATATCGGCGTATTCACGAGAATGCGAAATACCAGACCGAGCCTCCCGCAAGGAGTCGAGAACCTCTTCCTTGTTATCGCCTATGCTTGAGACAATCCCGATGCCTGTGATGACAGCTTTTCTCACGCTAACCTCGCTTATTCATTGTCCGTTGAGTTATAGGTCGCCACTTTCATCCCTTTAACCTCATAGACAGTCTGACCGTCCACGGTCATGCAGCCGTCGGCAATGGCGAGCGAAACCTGCCGGTTCATGAGACGCTTAATATCGACATGATAGCTAACAAGACTAGCCTCCGGGGTAACCTGTCCCGTGAACTTGATCTCGCCAGCTCCAAGGGCACGGCCGCGGCCGGGTGCGCCGCTCCATCCCAAATAAAAACCAACCAATTGCCAAAGGGCATCAAGCCCCAAACAACCAGGCATCACGGGATCATTTAGAAAATGGCACTCGAAAAACCAAAGGTCTGGCTTGATTGCCAGTTCTGCGTCCAGTTCGCCCTTACCGTGGACACCGCCGGTCGCGTTGATATTGGTGATCCGGTCAAACATAAGCATAGGCGGGGCCGGCAGCTGGGCATTTCCAGGTCCAAACAAACCACCGTTGGCACAGGTAATTAAATCATCAAAGCCAAAGTTGTTTCTCTCCGAAAAGTGCAGAGACAGCTTTTCGGCAGTACTGGAATCAACCATTCAAATCTCCAATTCGGTGCTGAATAGGCACCTTATCTTAGAAAGCGCCGCTCGGGCACCATCATGTCGAACGGAGCCCATCAGGGATTCTCCTTACCGCAAGACGTCAATATATTTATATATATATGTCACGAAATTACAAAAGACGACTCGTCGGCGGGCCTTTGGCTCCCGCCGACGCGTTGATACTTAGACTAGTAATCCAATCCCTGGATAGGGCCTCTTAGGTCTGATGTCTCTCACGACTGATCACTGGTGATTTCTTTTCCGGTTTCTTGATCAACAACTTTCATCGATAATTTCACCTTCCCCCGGTCATCAATGCCAATGAGCTTGACTTTAACTTGGTCCCCTTCATTAACGATGTCCGTGGTTCTTTCGACTCGCTCCGGGCGCAGCTCACTGATGTGCACAAGCCCGTCACGTGCGCCCAGGAAGTTTACGAATGCCCCGAAATCCACGGTTTTTACCACTTTCCCGGAGTAAATCACGCCAACCTCTGGTTCTGCAGTAATATCCTTGATTTGATTGATGGCCGCTTCCGCCGCCGACTCATCGACCGCCGCAACCTTAACCGTGCCATCGTCTTCAATGTCAATCTTAGCACCCGTGGTTTCACAGATTTCACGGATAACCTTGCCGCCTGGTCCTATAACTTCACGTATCTTGTCTTTCGGAATATTGATCACGGTGATACGCGGGGCATTCTGGCTTACGTCGTCTCTGGCAGTTGAGATCGACTCCGCCATTTCTTTTAAAATATGCAGCCGGCCATCCCGCGCTTGCGCGAGCGCTGTCTTCATAATGTCTTCGGTGATTGATGTAATTTTAATGTCCATTTGAAGCGAGGTCACTCCGTCTTCCGTCCCAGCAACTTTAAAATCCATGTCGCCGAGGTGATCTTCATCACCAAGGATATCGGAGAGTACAGCCACCCCTTCATCCTCTTTGATCAGACCCATGGCAATTCCCGCGACGGGGCGCGGCAGAGGCACTCCAGCATCCATCAGCGAGAGCGACGTGCCGCAAACGGTTGCCATGGATGACGACCCATTCGACTCGGTAATTTCTGAGACCACGCGCATGGTATACGGGAAATCTTCTTTCTCCGGCAAAAGCGCTCGGAGCGCCCTCCACGCGAGTTTCCCGTGCCCAATTTCCCGGCGACCGGGACCGGCCATCCGACCGGCTTCACCAACCGAGTAGGGTGGAAAATTATAGTGTAGCATAAAGTGTTCCCTATAATCTCCGTCAAGCCCATCAATAATCTGCTCATCCTGCCCGGTGCCCAAAGTGGTCACCACCAAGGCCTGGGTTTCGCCCCGTGTAAATAGAGCGCTGCCATGGGCCCTGGGCAAGATGCCCACTTCGCTAACTATCGGGCGGACGGTTTTCGTATCCCGGCCATCAATACGCATACCCGTATTAAGAATGTCCCGGCGAACAATGTCTTTTTCAAGATCTTTAAAGGCACCGGAGACCCAAGCGCTCTCAACATCCTCCTCCGAGAAGGCTTCAACGACTTTTGCCTTAACCGCTCCAATCTTTTCCTGTCGCAAAGCTTTTTCTTTCTCGCCGTAGGCAGCGCGCAGGTCGGCCTCAGCCATGTCGCGTACTTTTGCAGCAACATCAGCAACACCGGCCGGAGCTTCCGGCAGATCCCAAGGCTCTTTGGCCGTCGCCTGGGCAAGCTCAATTATACCGGTGATCACGGCCTGGTAAGCATTGTGGCCGAACATAACGGCGTCCAGCATAACATCCTCGGAAAGCTCAGAAGCTTCTGACTCCACCATTAGTACACCCTCGCGAGTTCCGGCGACAACTAGATTTAAATCAGAGTCGGCAACATCATCCACACGGGGGTTTAAGATAAATTCACCATCGGCATATCCGACTCGCGCCGCTCCAATTGGCCCCAGGAAGGGTATGCCAGAAATAGTGAGCGCCGCAGAAGCACCGATTAGTGCTATAATATCAGGATCGTTCTCCAAATCATGCGCAAGCACAGTGCAAATTACTTGCGTCTCATTCTTGTACCCGTCGGCGAAAAGTGGCCGAATTGGCCGATCAATCAACCGGGACGTTAAAGTTTCTTTTTCAGTAGGGCGCCCTTCCCGCTTGAAAAAGCCACCAGGGATTTTGCCAGCAGCAAATGTCTTTTCTTGGTAGTTCACCGTTAGGGGGAAAAAATCCACCCCGGGTTTCGGAGAGCGCGAGCCAACGGCGGTGCACAGCACTTTCGTCTCTCCATAACTTACCATAACGGCGCCATCAGCCTGACGGGCTATCTTACCCGTTTCTAGGGTCAGCGGACGCCCGCCAAAATCAATTTCTTTTCTAAACTCGTTAAACATTCCTATCTTCCTTCCAACTTTCGGAAATATATATCTTCACAAACCTACGAGCCGTCACGGCACTTCTGTGCAGGTCATCCGCCAGAAAAATACGCCAGCAGGCATCTCTCCCAGAGAGAAAACGCGCACTCAGAAAAAATATCTCTATCCATGATAAACCAGCAGACACTTGAGGGACGCAGTGTCAATAAGAGGAGTGCTCACCAGATGGTCCTGCCCCTAACGCCGCAATCCAAGCCGTTTGATCAGTTCTTTGTAGCGGTCTTTATTTTTATTGTCCAAATAGTCCAAGAGCCGGCGGCGTTGACCAACCATCATCAGCAAACCCCGACGCGAGTGAAAATCCTTTTTATGAATTTTTAAGTGATCCGTGAGGTTTGTGATCCGTTCACTTAAAATGGCGACTTGTACTTCAGGAGAACCCGTATCTCCTTTTTTTGTAGCATATTCGTCAATAAGCTCTTGCTTACGTTCAGCTGTTATCGACATCGTCTATTCTCCTTACTTACAGGTTTAGTACTCTAAAAGGACGTATTTCCCCGCCTTCGAAACGGGCCAGCGCTATCGGTTTTCTCTCCGTCATGGCAAAAATTGTATCGCCCTGATTTAAGTCAGTGAGAGAAGTGCGCCGAGCAACCGGTACCGCAGAGATTGGTTGCCCGCATCTGAGGCGGCGAGCCTCATCTTCAGTCATGGCCAGCGCCGGGATGTCGTCCAGCGCGGTCGCGACAGGCCGCAGTAAGTCTTCGACGGGCGCGATATGCCCTAATTCCGAGAGCTTGTCCAGTGAAATCGCGTCTTCTGTCGAGAAGGGTCCAAGGCGTATGCGGCGCAAGGCTGAGACATGTCCCAGTGTACCGACAGCACGGGCAATGTCCCGAGCAAGGCCCCGCATATATGCGCCCTTTGCCGACACAACCCGGAACGTTGCGTGATCCTCGTCCGGCATCTCGGCAAGTTCGATGCTTTTGATCAGAATGGTCCGGGCTTTCAAGTCCACGGCCTGTCCAGCGCGTGCTAAGGCGTAAGCCCGACGGCCCGCCAACTTCACGGCGGAATAGGCCGGCGGAACCTGCTCAATTTCGCCCGTAAAGCGGGGTAAAACGTCACAGATTGCCGTTTTATCAGGCCGGTGAGAAGAGGTTCCGGTGACATTGCCCTCCGCATCGTCGGTATCTCGGCTTTCACCCCATCGCGCTGTAAACGAATACTCTTTGGTGCCGTCCATGATGTAAGAAACTGTTTTCGTCGCTTCCCCAAAAGCGAGCGGCAGAATTCCCGTCGCCATGGGATCAAGGGTTCCGCCGTGACCAACCTTCTGGGCATCGAGAATATGACGTGCCTTATTTACTACATTAGACGAGGTTATGCCTGAATCTTTATCGATTACAAGCCACCCATGGATCGGCTTTCCTTTGCGACGGCGGCCCATACGATCAGTGGTCCCCTTTGCCCGCCGCTGTGTTCAGCAGCTCCTGAATTCTCTGAGCTTCGTCAAACGACGGATCGGCCCGGAATGAGAGCGTCGGGACATGTCGAAGGGTCATTTCCTGGGCAACACGTCGGCGCAGGAACGGCGCGGCGCGCGACAGACCTTTTATCAAAGGACCCACATCACCACCACCGAGAGGTGAAACAAAAGCGGTTGCGTTTTTAAGATCCGGGCTTATCCGCACCTCTGACACCGTGACCGGCACGCCGGCCAATTCGGGATCATGCAACTCATCGCGCTCAATGACACGGGCGAGCACGTGCCGCACTTCTTCCGCAACCCGCAATTGACGCTGGCTAGGTGCTCTCGCGCCCCCTTTATTCATATTATCACCTGCCGTCCGATAGTTTAATCGCGATGAACGTCGGCTCTAAAGTTCTGGGGCGATTTCTTCAACATCAAAGCATTCGATGATATCACCGGCCCTGAGGTCATTGTAGCTTTCAAAAGACATGCCGCATTCATAATTTTGCTGCACCTCGCGGACATCGTCTTTGAAGCGTTTCAGTGTAGAGAGGCTGCCTTCGTGAATCACAACATCATCCCGCAAAAGCCGAACTCTGGCACCCCGCTTGACAGTGCCCTCACTGACATAACACCCGGCTACCTTTCCGATTTTGGACACATTAAATACTTCACGAATTTCGGCGTTACCCAGGAAAGATTCCCGGAGTTCCGGCGTCATCAATCCAACCAGAACACCCCTAATGTCGTCGGCAAGATCATAAATGACGGAATAGTAACGTATATCCACGCCCTCTGCTTCGGCTAAGTCCCGCGCCTGCTTATTGGCCCGAACGTTAAAACCGACAACCAGCCCACCAGACGCCTTTGCCAGCTGGATATCAGACTCGTTAATACCGCCGATAGCCTGATGAAGAATATTCACCTTGACCTCGTCTTGCGGCAGCTTTTTCAACAAACCGGATATAGCTTCTGCCGAGCCCTGCACATCTGCTTTGATCAGAACTGGCAGCTCCTTGGTTTCTCCCGCCTGGATGGCCGTGAACATTTCATCCAAGGTGCCACGAGACACAATAGCCGTCCGGACGGCGCGCTTTTTATCGGAGCGAAACTCCGATATTTCACGGGCCCGGGCTTCACTCTCCACCACAACAAAATCGTCCCCCGCGTCGGGTGCCCCGTTTAGGCCGATGACCTCCACCGGAACCGACGGCCCGGCCTCCTGGATCCTGTCGCCCCTGTCATTCGTCATAGCGCGCACGCGCCCCTGCTCACTACCAGTGACGAAAACATCTCCCATTTTCAGCGTGCCCCGCTGAACCAAGATAGTGGCCACCGGGCCGCGGCCCGGTTCCACGCGGGACTCGATGATCGTGCCCTCTGCGCTTCTAATAGGGTTTGATTTTAAGTCGAGAATTTCTGCTTGCAGTGAGATGGCCTCTTCGAGCTTATCCAAGTTCGTTCTCTGCACAGCGGAAACTTCCACATCAAGAACATCGCCGCCCATAGCCTCAAGCACAATATCGTGTTCCAGAAGCTGTGTCCGGATCCGCGTGGGATCCGCATCCGGCCGGTCCATTTTATTGATGGCCACAATCACGGGAACCTCGGCAGCTTTGGCGTGATCGATGGCCTCCACGGTTTGCGGCATTATGCCGTCATCGGCAGCCACAACGAGAACAACAATGTCGGTCACTTCAGCTCCGCGAGAGCGCATGGCCGTGAAGGCCGCGTGACCTGGCGTATCGATAAAGGTAATCTGATTTTTCCCCTTAGAGGTCACCTGGTAAGCACCAATATGCTGCGTGATGCCGCCCGCCTCTCCAGAGACCACATCGGCTTGGCGAAGCGCATCCAGAAGTGATGTTTTACCGTGGTCAACATGGCCCATGACGGTGACCACGGGAGGTCGACTTTTTAGATCCCCCTCTTCGTCGGCACCCCCAATCAAACCGATCTCAACATCGGCATCACTGACTCGCTTAACCTTGTGGCCAAATTCCTCGGCTACCAATTCCGCCGTATCGGCATCTATAGACTGATGTATAGTTGCTATCACACCCATTTTCATCAGTGACTTGGTAACTTCCACACTCCGTTCCGCCATCCGGTTAGATAGCTCCTGTACTGTAATGGTCTCTGGCAAAATCACTTCTCGCACAATTTTCCCGAGTTCAATGGGGCCTTCCTTTTTCTTCTGTTTCTCACGCGCCCGGCGGACTGATGCCAAGGAACGCACGCGTTCTGTTTCGTCAAGTGCGTCTGCAATTGTAAGCTTGCCCGCGCGCCTGCGCGGTTCACCCTTGCGTGCTGCACTTGGCCGCTTGGGCGTTGTCTTGCCACGTTTGGATTTCTGCTCTTCTTCTGATGGTGTATCGAGATCGTGGGCTTTGAGCTTGGCCACTCCTGCTTCTGCGGCCGCTTGTCCCCGCTGCTCCCGCGCGAGAGCCTCTGCTTCTTCCGCCCGGCGACGGGCCTCAGCCTCCTGGCGAGCACGCTCTTCATCGTCTAGCCTACGGCGGTTTTCTTGTTCTGCCGCCACTTTGGCCCGAAGGGCATCGTTTTCTTTATCTTCCTCAGCTTTGATCAGGCGTTCTTCCTCGGCCTTTTTCGCATCCTCGAGGGCTTTGGCACGTACAGCACGCTCGTGATTGGTCAGGGTTGGCCCCTGGTCGACAGGGGGGGCGGGCGGGGCTGGGGGCGGCTCAACGGCCTCTTTCGGCACGTCGGCAAAGACCGGATCCGGTGCCCCTTTGACCTCCTTCATGCCATCAGTTCCGGCCTCAAACGTCCTCTTCTTTTTGACCTCAACGGTGACGACCTTAGATCGGCCATGAGAGAAGTTTTGGCGAACCTGGCCGCCTTCAACTGTCTTCTTCAGTTCAAGCTTACCTGGCCGCGACAGGCTCAATTTCTTTTTTGGTGCTGCGTCTTCATTATCCGTCATGATAATCCGTCTTTATTTCAAAAGTTTTTTAATGCCCAATCACGGTCCCTAAACCGCTACACTTAGATCTGCGTCCACCTTTGGTACATCTTTCGGCCGCAAGCAGTCGAGAATATCTGCATGCCGGATAATTTCCTGAGCAAATTTACCCGGCGCGACCACTACATGCACCACATTTTCCTTCCCCATCGCCGCGCTCAATTCGGTGCCGTCAAACACCTCTACGACAGGAACCCGATTGGCCGCCCGCCTAATTTTGTTCCGCCCGCCGAGAGCGCCGTCCCTTGCTGAAACCACAGATCCAACAATCCCCTTGGATAATACATCACGGACTTGGTCAAAACCGGCGACTGCCTGGCCTGCACGCCGGGCGAGGCCCAGATAATTCATAGCACGCGCCCGAAGCAACCGCTCCAGACTATCCAAAAACCCTTCCGGCACGCCAACCACCCCGCCATGAGCCCGGCTGAAGAGGCGGCGGCCAATCGCCTCCCGCAGAAGGGTAGGGCGGACCCACATACCCCGGCCCGGCAAAGACCACTCCAGATCAGCGACCAAAACACCATCTGGCGAAACGACAAAACGCAACAGCGCTAATTTCGGTAGGGCCTCACCAGACACTAGGCAGCTCCGCTCCGCCGCCTTCGTGCCCACAGGCCGCTTATGTGAGGGGATATCTATCAGAATGCTCTCCTGGGTTCTGGCGTTAACTCTGGGCTCGTTCCGAGTCGGCAGCAGTTTCGAGGGCGCCGGTTCCATCAATTGCCGTATCCTCGGGTGTCCCACTCTCAACAGCCACCGATTCTTCATCCTCAAACCAGTGGGCGCGGGCCGCCATGATTATGTCGTTAGCGACCGCCTCGCTCAGCTTTTTTTCTCCAACGATCTCCATTAATTCATCGCTGGCAAGATCACCCAAATCGTCCAGGCTTTTGA
>CAXFCV010000351.1:0-5759 GCA_964000975.1 uncultured Rhodospirillaceae bacterium
ATCAAACGGGGAAGACGGGGCGAAATTTATATCGAGGATATGGTCGAGGCATTCACACGGGCCTCTAATTCTCCGACCCTTGATCAAGTCGTGAGGCCGAAAGTAATGCGCTCTCACAAAGGTCGTGCGGTTGAGGTGAAAGCCTGGGCGCCAAAGGTGGTTAAGGTTCCTGAGTAATGGTGACTTGTCTCAATCTTAAGACATGACCGCAACCAGCAACACGAACAGAAGAACCATCACGGCACCGGCAGAGGCACCGAGACCCGCAGTTCTTGCCATAATGCCATCTGGACCATGAAAATGAATCGTGGTTTTTATGACGTTTCTGAGCATGCTTAACATATCATCTCGCATGGTCTCCCATGCGATGGCGCCGCGGCTTAGAAGCCAGCCAAAGGCTTCGGGGGCGATCCAGCGATAGCTGAAGTCAAAGTCAAGCATGGTGGAGCGTTGTACTAACGGATAGAGGCCTATTCGTTGAACAACCGCAAAAGCTAGAGCAGAGAACGCCAAAAGTTGGAGTATTGTTACCACGTGCGACGTCGTGTAAGGCACGTAGTCCACGGGATATGGTAAAAGCGAAAAGAGAGCGTCCGGGTATACGCCAATGCCAATACACATGAATGATGCTATGCCCATAGCCAGGAGCATATTTATCGGCGCTTCCTGACAGCGTTTGCCTGAGTCCTGGGCAAAGAAGGCAAAGTGCGGAATTTTTATGGCGACGTAATGGAACACGCAGGCAGAAGCAAAAAGCAGCAAAACGAAGGATACTAGATATCCCTCCTTCGCCACGGCTGTAATAATCATAGATTTCGTGATGAATCCGCAGAAGAGAGGGAAGGCGGAGATTGATGCGCAACCCACCAGACAAAAGACGGTTGTCAGTGGCATGGATTTATATAGTCCGCCTAGTTCTGAGCCTTTTGCCGTTCCCACCCGATGCAGAACGGCGCCCAATGACATGAATAACAGCGCTTTATACAGAATACCCACAAAAGCATGAGCAACCGCACCATTGATTGCGAGGGTGGTGCCGACGCCGATGCCCGCGACCATGAAGCCCAATTGGTTATTAAGGGTATACGCCAGTACTCGCCTGAGATCGTTCTCGAGAACAGCATAGAATATCGGGAACACTGCCATGATGGTGCCGACCCAAATAAGCTCTTCAGTGCCAGCATAGCCGCGCGCTAGCGCATATATTGCCAACTTAGTGGTAAACGCTGATAGGAACACGGTCCCGGTAGGTGTTGCTTCTGGATAAGCATCTTGTACCCAATTGTGCATTAGCGGGAAGGCGCATTTGATACCGAATGCAAGTAAGATGAGGATCCCCCCAGGACTAGCAAGCCCGATGGCGCCGAAATCAACGGAACCGTTCTCAGCCGCTCTGACCACTGCGCCTGCCGCCAGAAGCACGCCGGATAGAATTTGAATAATCAAATACCGCATGGCCGCCTTGTAGGCGCGATCGGTTCGAGCTGCCCATACTATAAACACGGAGGCCACTGCCGTTAGTTCCCAATACACAAAGAGCGTGATCAAATCGCCGGCGAAGATCGCACCAATAGCGGCACCGATATAAACAATGGCGGAAGCTTGCTCGACCAGATCCTTGTTGTGCCAGGCGAAGATCACGCCTAGAACAGCTGCGACATAGAAAATATAACCGAAAATCAGGCTGAGCTTATCTATCCTGACGTGGGTCGTTTCCAATCCAAAAATCGTAATGGTGCCAAACGTCCCGGCATCCATTTGCGTCAATTGCCAGATGCCTAAGAGCGGTAACAATAGCATGTAGGCAGACCGCATATTCCCCCGGATAAAGGGAATAAGCAGGGCGCCAACGATTAATATGAGGCCCGGAGGGATGTTAGACGCAACTTCAGTGATCATAATAGTCCTCATCGCGCATCAAAATCTTACGAAGTGCTTGGGCTAAAAGCACGAGGACGACCGGCAGAAAAAATCCGAATAACCCATAAAATCCGAACCAATTCTCAAAGTCGTAGACGACATGCTTGTGATAAAAAAGGTCTGCTATTATGAGACCGGCACACACCGTAACTAGGACCCAGAGAATTTTAGTCGTGTTCTTCTTGTCATCCAGCCAATAGTATTTGCCACCGCCTTCCGGCGGTACTGTCGAGGTTTGACGATCGTGGTGCAGGTCGCTCATTGAAGTCGTTCCGATTTCATGGTTTGGTTACACTAGACGCCAGAGGCGCCAGCATTTCCGCCAAATTTCCGGCGTAAAAGAACAAAAGAAAGGTTCCCGTTGCAGCAATACAAATCGCAACGAGCGAGAATACGGGTGCCTCTTGAATACCGCCAGTGAAGTTTTCATTCGTACCCGAGGACTTCATATTAGGGAGGGGTTTGAAAAATGCCCGTGCCAGGATTGGAAACAAATAAGCGGCGCTTAAGATCGAAGAAGCCATAAACACAAAGACGAAAATTAATTGATCCGCCTCGGCAGCCCCCAGCATTATGTGCCACTTACTCCATGCGCCTCCCATCGGTGGCAATCCGATGATGCTAAGAGAACCGATCAAGAAGGCAGTCATGGTAATAGGCATCTTTCGACCGATGCCATCTAATTCACTAACTTTGGTAAGATGGTGTGCCGTGTAAATGGCGCCGGCGCAGAAAAACAGGGTGATCTTACCAAAGGCGTGCATGGCGATGTGCATGCTGCCGCCGATGATGCTGGCTCCGGTCGCTATGGCAGCGGCGAGCACGATATAAGACAACTGGCTTATCGTTGAGTAGGCAAGCCGTGCTTTCAGATTGTCCTTGCGAAAGGCGACAATCGACGCCGCGAGCAGTGTAAACGCGGCGACGCTTGCGAGGGCGAACGAGGCTCCCGAGCCATTCAAAGTGTCGATCCCAAAAATATAAATCACGACCTTGAGAACGGTAAACACGCCGGCTTTCACCACGGCCACGGCGTGCAACAGGGCGCTCACAGGTGTCGGCGCAACCATTGCGGCGGGCAGCCACCGGTGAATGGGCATGAGGGCAGCCTTGCCAATTCCGTACATGTAGAGGAATAGGAGAATTGCCATCACGCCGCCAGTGACCTTATTCTCCAGGATGCCGCCAGACTGAAAGTCTAATGTGCCCGTCGCTTGCCAAGTCCATATAATGGCCAGCAGTTGCAAGCCAATCGACGTTGACAGTAGTATTCCCAAATAAGTCCGGCCGGACTTAAGAGCTTCTGGTTTTCCGGAGTGAGTTACCAGGGGGTATGTGCTGAGCGTCAGGATTTCGTAGAAAATGAAGAGGGTCAGCATGTTCCCGGCGAACGCAACCCCAACCGCGCTCGACAGGGCAATTGCAAAGAAAAAGTAGAAGCGGGTCTGGTTTTGCTCTTTGTTGCCTCGCATGTAACCAATGGAATAGAGCGAGTTGACGATCCAAAGTCCGGACGCGATTAAACCAAATAGCATTCCCAAGGGCTCGACGGTGAATGTAATGTCGAGGCCTGGTAAAATTTCCAGAGGAGTAACGCTCGGTCGCCCACCTGCGAGCAACAGGGGCACCAGTGACACAACTGCCAGGAACAGAGTAACTGCCGTGACGAGGGTTGCTGTTTCGCGAATGTTAGGAAACTTTCCTGTCAACAGAATGGCTGCAGAACCAAATAGAGGCACGGCAATGGCAAGAAGGATTGTTAATTCCGGGCTCATCGACCCACTCCCATCAAGGACTGGGCAGCGGCCATCGCGGACGTGATGGTGAGGTCGGTGTGAATGCCAAAGAAAATGTTGGCGCCCACTAGGATCCAAAGGGGGACTAGCATTAGGGCTGGGGCCTCAGAAATTGGAGCTGCACCGTCGGTCCGCGGGCGAAAATAGGCTATTTCTACAACTTTCCAGAAATAGACCACCGCGAGAAGGGAGCTAAATAGGATCAGCGCGGCGACGATCCAGTTACTCTGCTCTACAGAGGCAGTAATTAAATACCATTTGCTAACAAATCCAACCGTGAGTGGGATGCCTATAAGGCTGAAGCCTGCAAGAACAAAGGCAGCCATCGTAAGGGGCATCGACTTTCCGAGGCCCGCCATATCCTCGATTTTGACGGATTTGATCCTTAGGAAAACACATGCGAGTACCATGAAAAGGGCTGCTTTCATAAGACCATGGTTGAAGACATGGAGAATGCCAGCTGCCAATCCCGTGATGGTCAAGAAGCTAATCCCAATGATCATGTAGCCTAACTGGGCAACGCTCGAGTATGCCAGTAACCGTTTCACGTCAGTCTGAAAGATGGCTACCGCAGACATTGAAACGATAGCCGCTAGGCCCAGTAAAAGCAGCGCTTCATCCAGTGGATAAGCTTCTATGGCCTCCACACCAAAAACCGTGAAATAAATTCTCAGTAGGGCGTAAACTGCCACTTTGGTCGCTGTTGCCGCCAGGAAGGCCGTTACGACGGAGGGCGCATAGGTATAGGCGTTTGGCAGCCAAAGATGGACAGGAAATAGACCTAATTTTAGGCCAATACCAACTGTTAAAAAGCCGAGCGCGACCAGGATCGTACGTGTCTCAGTGACGGCCGGCAACTTATCCGTTAAGTCTGCCATATTGAGCGTGCCAGTCATCTGGTACAACATACCGACACCTATGACATAGAATGTCGCTCCCACTGTCCCTAGCACGAGATACCGGAAAGCTGCTGTCATGGCGCGCCGAGATTTGCCCAGGCTGATCATCACGTAGGTAGACAAAGATGAAATCTCCAAGAAGACGAATAGGTTGAAAACGTCTCCCGTTATGACCATGCCAAGCAGACCCGAGAAGGTAAGAAGGTACATGGTATAAAACAGATAAACTCTGTCTTCGGGGATTTCGGCGGCAATGCTACCCGGCGCAAACAGCATTATGATGGCGCCAATGCCGCTTACAAGCAAAAGCACGAACGCTGCCAGCACATCAACTTTATATTCAATGCCCCACGGCGCGGCCCAGTCGCCCAGCAAATAAGATATTGGTTCTCCTGTTAAAACTTGGCCAAGTAAAATTGCGGCGATGGCGAAGGATGCCCAGCTCATGATTAGGGCCACTAACCAAGATGGGTAGGTGCGACGAAACAACAAACAGAGCGGGGCCGATAATAGAGGTAAAATGACTTGGAGAACGGGCAGATGAGCGGAAATCATTTATCGTCCTCGCCTTTCTCAATGGCCAGGATTTCATCATCTTCAATGGTGCCATAGGAATCCCGGATGCGAACGATCATGGCAAGGCCCAACGCGGTTGTTGCCACGCCGACCACAATGGCGGTCAGGATCAGCACGTGGGGCAAAGGATTTGAGAAAACCTCTATCCCATCCGCTAAAATTGGCGCAGTACCGCCCTCTACCCGGCCCACGGAAATATAAAAAACAAAGACGGAAACCTGAAAAATGCTGAGGCCCACCATCTTCTTAACAAGATTTCCCTGGGCGATGACGATATAAAAGCCGATCATCATTAATACGATCACAAGCCAGTAGTTCAGAAGGCCAACCAGTTCCATTACTCGTGGTCCTGTCCTGCAAACACAAAAAAGAGGGTTATCATAGTGGCGGCGACGGTGATGCCGACACCGGCTTCGACCAGAAGAATGCCGAGGTGTTGGCCTGCCACAGGGTCGTTGGCCAAAACGTTGTAGCCAAGGAAATTACCCCCCAGAAAAAAGCTTGCAACGCCTGTTCCGCCATACAGCAGCACGCCAAAGGCCAGTAGCACGCGGGTTGCCCAAGCCGG
>CAXFCV010000352.1:0-3680 GCA_964000975.1 uncultured Rhodospirillaceae bacterium
CATGAATTTGACAGCCGTTTGTTTGCAACTTTTCGAGAACGGTCTCTTCTTCGGTTTCTGCCAGCGGGCGCTGTCCCATGGTACCATCTGCGCCTGCCGCCAGAACGGCGTCCTGCATGCTAGCTGGCCAATTCTCGAATGTTTTGAGATCACAGATGAATACGGCCATGCCAAGCAGGTGATGGGAGAGCGTCACGTGTTGATGAAAATCCTGCAGGCCGAAGTTATAATAGTTGGTGAGGGCATTTTCCTGAGCGAAGGTCTCTCCTGCACGAACTCTATCCAGAAATTCGCTCAATTGAACAACCTCAGGGTTGAACCCCAAAGCTTCAAACATTTTTGGGTGCAGTTCGTTGAGCAGTGTGCGGATGGGCAGGCCGCGACAATCGGCAGGGGTGCGGATAGGATGACTGGCATTGGTAAAATGGCGAAATCCGTATTCCCAGATGCCCAGAAGTTTCAACCCGCCGCCCGCCGCCAGCTTATCGGCGACGATGTCTGTAAAGGGTCCATCTACCAATCGATAGGCTTGCTCACGCGATTTGATTTCGAAGGGCAGATCGAAAACGTAAAGTTCCGGGGCAATATCTGCCAGGTAACTCGCCGCAATGTAGCCCAGTGTAATATCACCGGAACTTACCAAATTAGGCATATGACCTGGCACCTTGCCTATGTCCATTATGTTATTGGTTAGCGTAAGGCTAGCTGCTTCTCCCAATTGCCTGGAGAGAGAAGCTTCGGCGATTTGAAGTGTCCGGCTCAGCAGAGACGTGATTGGCTGATAGCCGCCTAAAGTGATATCGACGGTCATCTAGGTACGATAGGACGGGTCAATTTTATCCATTTCCCTTAGCGCGGCCGGCCAATCATCGAGCCCACGGCCCTGGTTATGGGAGGCATATTGCTCGGAGGTGCGGCGGCAGATCTCATCTGACGGTCTCACAAGTTCCGCATCTGACGCCATGAGTTGAAGCTGAACCCGGCTGCCATTCACCAGATGCTCGGTCCACCGATAGGCTTCCCTCATGTCTGCGCCGACCGTAACCGATCCATGGCTCCGCATCATCATGGCTGATTTCTTACCCAGATTATGGATGAGGGCCGCCCGCTCTTCAGCGTCTTCCGTGATGCCCGAATATTCATGGTAGGCGACCCTGCCATAGAGGAAGATCGCTTCTTGGGTCAGCGGCAATAAACCGTCTTTCATAGTGGAAACCGCGACGCTGGCCTCTTCATGAATGTGCACCACCGCATTTACATCCGGCCGCGCGCGCAAAATGGCGGAGTGCAGCACGTATCCTGGTCGGTTAACACCCGCCCGCTCATCTAGTTCTCCATGCATGTTCACTTTGATAAGGTTGGAGGCCGTGATCTCATCCCACAACAGAACATGGGGTTTGATGAGAAACATGTCTGGTTCTCCAGGTACGCGGTGTGAGACATGATTGTAAATATTTCGGTTCCAACCATGACTTTGAGCGAGGCGGTAGCAGGCGGCGAGGTCCACCCGGGCCTCCCATTCCTCCGGGGATACTTTATCGTTAAGCGGCGGGGCGTCCCGGATATCGCTTACCTTGATGTTGGTCATGCTTGTTTACTCCTTTGGCACGCAGCATGATTGGCAAGAGGGCCGTCGTCAATTTCCTTTAAACGATTTTCAGGAAGATAATAAAAAAGGAGTAAATATGCTTACTCTTGCAGTTGTGGGCTTAGGGACTTGGGGCCAGCGCCATGTGCGTTCAGCACGGGCATCGGGAAGATTTGACCTGACCGTCGCTGTGGATCCGAACGCGAAGCGGGCGGGGCCTGTGGCAGAAGAATTGGGTCTTGAATTGAGACCAACGCTGGAAGACGTACTATCCGATCCTGCCCTGCAAGCCATTTCACTTGCCACGCCCCACACGCAGCACACTGGACAAATCATCGACGCCGCGGCAGCAGGCAAGCATATTTACACCGAAAAGCCTTTTGCCCTGAACGCGGAAGACGCCAGAAAAGCCGTTACCATGGTAGAACAGGCGGGTGTTGAATTGGCGCTGGGGCATGATCAGCGCTTCTACCCGGTGATGGCGGAACTTACAGAATTGATCAAAAAAGAGACGCTGGGCCCGATCCTTCATGTGGAAACCACGCTCATACATGACTCGTTGCTAATGCCTTACCGCAAACTCTATGGCGACGGTGGCGCGGACTATTTGAATGAATATTCCAGGGGTTGGCGGCTTGACGCCCGAGAAGTTCCGGCTGGGCCGATCTCACAGTTCGGGTTGCATCGGATCGACGCTTTGATCCAGCTCATGGGAGAAATCGAGTGGGTCTTTGCCGCGGGCTCGGCAAATGCCGTATCGTCCGATCTTACCGATACGGTTGTTATCAGCTTGGGCTTTAAGAACGGCGCAACAGGTGTGATCAGCAATTCCATTGCTGCGCCGTTGGCTTCCCGATTGCAGATCTATGGGACGGAGCGTTGGGCCGCGTCCAAGGGGCCGGAGACGTTTGTCGACTATCGGGAATGCTCGCTCGTGGACCTCACTGTTTTTAAGGAGGGCGAGCGTCAGCATCAGCGTTTTGATATTATTGACTCCGTTGCCGCGAACTTCACAAACTTTGCTGACGCGATAGAGGATCGGGATAATTATCTCATTCCTTTATCCGAGATGATTCATACCATCGCAGTGGTGGACGCCGTGAGGGACTCTCTGGCAACTCGGCAACGCATTACTGTGGCAGGCGCATAGGAGGGTCATATGTTTTTTCATGTGCGACTTGTTGATAATCCTGAAACGCCCGAGAAGCGTGGTCAATCCCGCCTGGATCATTGGCGTTATTTCGATGACCACAGGGATCATTTTATTGCACGGGGCGCGACCAAGTCTGACGATGAGGAGATGTTTCTGTCCTCCGTCTTATTCGTTGAATTCGAAGATTGGGCAGAGGTCCGCTCGTTTGTTCATAATGAGCCCCATAACCAGAACGGCGTTTATAACGATGTTCTTATCAACCGCTGGGGACATGGTTTGAATCCAAAACGTCAGAGGGACTTCGCCCGAAGGGATGATAAGGCAACTTGGTATATTCGGGGTTTTGGCAAGCCCGGTATGCATCGAAACCGGATGGACCTACTGCAAGATCATCTCGACTATTTCGCCCCCTTTGATAAGGATCGTTTCATCGCCCGGGGTGGGGTCAGATCTGACGACGGTAATGAATGGCGAGGATCTGCCAATCTGATTGCTTTGCCCTCTCGTGATGCAGTCCAGGAGTTCCTAGACCAAGAGCCATTTTACAAGAACGGACTTTACGAGAGTGTTCTGGTGGAGCGGTATATATTTGGTGGCCGGCCGGGACAGGTGGTCTGATCAATGCGTGTGGGGACCCCCAGGCTAGCCTAAAGATCCGTAATGTGGGTATTGGTGTGGCACCGGGATGCTGCTACCCTTTTATAATTGAAAAGAGAGAAAGCGGGGCAAAACTAATGTCAGATCACAGTCAGGCTACTGTGTCTTTGTTTGATCCAGAGGATACTGCGTACCCGAGAGAAGATAGTCTTGAAACCTGGCTTCGGCACCGTTCTCGAGAACGGGTGGGCCGGGATTTTTTGCTTAATGATATCAGTCCTGAGAAAACGGCGATTCTGAACGTCGACATGCAGCATTATTTTATGTCGCCGGGTTTTCAGG
>CAXFCV010000353.1:0-1997 GCA_964000975.1 uncultured Rhodospirillaceae bacterium
CCGATCAGCTCAGCGCTCAATTATAGATCAACCTCAAGGGTCGCCGACGGCGCCCGCGAATCAACCGGCGGTTCCAGGGGTTCCCGCACTTCCACCGTTGCCAAATTCGCCATCTAAGTAAATTAAATGCACCCTTTTTCAAAGACTTATAACCGAGGCGGCCCTGGAGCCGCCTCGTCTCTTTTGCGCCATGGCCGGATATTGTAGATTTTCGTTCCATGACGCGTTTCATCTTCATTACCGGCGGCGTGGTCTCTTCTCTGGGTAAAGGTTTGGCGTCGGCGTCCTTGGCGGCGCTTCTGCAGGCGCGGGGCTATAAAGTTCGGCTTAGGAAACTCGACCCCTACCTCAATGTAGACCCGGGCACAATGAGCCCTTATCAGCACGGAGAGGTCTACGTCACCGACGATGGTGCAGAGACCGACCTGGATTTGGGTCACTATGAGCGCTTCACCTGCGTTAACGCTCGCCAGAGCGACAATGTCACGACCGGGCGCATCTATTCCGATGTAATTGCTAAGGAGCGGCGCGGCGAATATCTCGGTGCGACAATCCAAGTTATTCCGCATGTAACGGATGCTATCAAGGAATTCGTTCTCTCAGATATCCAGGACGAGGATTTCGTGCTCTGCGAAATTGGCGGCACAGTGGGCGATATTGAGGGCCTCCCGTTCCTTGAAGCAATTCGTCAGCTTGGCAATGATTTAGGGCGCGATCGGACGATGTACATCCATTTGACTCTGCTGCCCTATGTCGCCGCTGCCGGTGAATTAAAAACCAAACCGACCCAGCACTCCGTTAAAGAGCTTTTAAACGTTGGCATTCAGGCCGATTTACTCCTGTGCCGCGCCGACCGCGAAATTCCAGAAGCTGAGCGCCGGAAAGTCGCGTTATTCTGCAACGTCCAAGAACACTCTGTCGTTCCTGCTCTTGATGTGGAGACCATTTACCAAGTCCCGATCTCCTACCATGAGCAGGGTCTGGATGATCAAGTGAGTAAGTATTTCAACCTGAAAGAGCCACCCAAGCCGGATCTGGTGCCTTGGCGAGAGATCGTGAAGCGCGCCTTGGCCCCAGAAGGAGAGGTCACAATTGCTGTGGTCGGCAAATATACCGGCCTCTTGGATGCCTATAAATCCCTGGCTGAGGCCTTGACCCACGGCGGGCTAGCCAACAATGTTAAAGTGAACCTCAAATGGCTAGAGTCTGAGAGTTTTGAGGGCGGTGGCACAATCCGACAACTTGAAGACGTTCATGGTATTTTGGTGCCGGGTGGCTTTGGCGAACGCGGTGCTGAGGGCAAGATCATGGCCGCTAAGTTTGCCCGAGAGAAACAGGTCCCGTATTTTGGGATCTGCTTTGGCATGCAAATGGCGGTGGTCGAGGCTGCGCGGAATATGGCCGGAATAAAAGACGCAGGAACGACGGAGTTCGGCGAGCCGTCGGATGCAGTTGTAGGGCTGCTCACGGAATGGGAACGGGATGGCATTGTCCATCAGCGCGACGAAACATCGGACAAAGGCGGGACCATGCGCCTCGGTGCTTATCCTTGCATGTTGATCAAAGACAGCCGGGTCCGGCGCATCTACGGCGCGGACGATATAAGTGAGCGCCACCGACACCGGTACGAAGTCAACATGTCTTATGAGAACCGGCTCGCCAAGGCAGGCATGATTTTCTCCGGCAAGTCGCCGGATGGTGTTTTACCCGAAATTGTGGAGATCCCCGATCACCCATGGTATATCGGCGTTCAGTTCCACCCGGAACTTAAATCCCGCCCGTTTGAGCCGCATCCGTTGTTTACCGACTTTATTCGGGCCGCCGTTGAACAATCCCGATTGGTATAGCCATGACCCCTCCCAAAACCATCCAAATTGGCAACCTTGCAATGTCAAATGCGTCGCGATTGACCGTAATTGCTGGGCCGTGCGTAATGGAGTCCCGGGATCATGCCTTTTATATGGCCGAATCCCTGGCAGATCTAGCTAAAGAACTCA
>CAXFCV010000354.1:0-15250 GCA_964000975.1 uncultured Rhodospirillaceae bacterium
GCATGAAGCTGGTTTTCATCCCGCATGGGCGCCGTGCAGCCCTCAAGATAGCTTACATAAGCGTTGTCCTCGGCAATGATCAGGGTGCGTTCAAACTGCCCCGTGTTAGCCGCATTGATGCGAAAATAAGTCGAGAGTTCCATTGGACATCGCACACCCTTCGGAATGAAGACGAAGGAGCCATCCGTGAAAACGGCGCTGTTCAACGCCGCAAAATAATTATCTGCGACCGGCACCACAGATCCCATATATTGCTGCACCAGTTCGGGGTAATCCTGAACAGCTTCGGAGATCGGACAAAAAATGACACCCGCTTCTTTCAAGGTTTCCTTAAACGTGGTCGCGACGGACACGCTATCAAACACTGCGTCCACGGCAACATTCTTCACACCCGCCAAGATCTCCTGTTCATGCAACGGAATGCCCAGCTTTTCATATGTAGAGAGCAGTTCGGGGTCGACATCGTCCAGGGTTTCGGGGGAATCCTCATTGGTCTTGGGTGCAGCATAGTAATAAGCGTCCTGATAGTCGATTGGCGGATAACCGACCTTGGCCCATTCTGGCTCGTCCAAAGTGAGCCAGTGAGCGAACGCCTTGAGCCGCCATTCTAGAAGCCATTCCGGCTCATTCTTTTTAGCCGAAATGAACCTGACAATATCTTCATTCAATCCTTTCGGCGCGGATTCAGTCTCAATATCGGTCACGAAACCGTACTTGTACTTTTCAACGGATTGGACCTGTTCGACTGTTTCTGTGAGAGCGGGCATATTTTTTTACCTATTTTTCCATAATTTTCGCTATTCTGCAGCCGCTATCTCACGGCGGCCGCCTCGAACTGTTTTAATGGCGCTAATGAGTTGATCGGTGGCCATTTCCACCTCATCCGCAGTGGTGAAGCGGCCCAACCCGATGCGCAGGCTCGCCTCCGCCAGTGAGCTTGAGAGGCCGATGGCCTTGAGAACGTGTGAGGACTCCTCGGACGCCGACGAACAGGCTGACCCGGATGAAACCGCCAGGCCAGGAAGGGCCGCCATCAGGCTCTCTGCATCCGCGCCGACGACGCTGAAATTTAGGTTTACCGCTACGCGGTCAGTCATGCTGCCGTTCAGGACAAGTCCCGGCACCGTGCCATTAAGGCGCTGCCACATTTTATCACGGAGAGTTCTCAGCCTGGCAGCATCTTCTATCATGTCCTCGCCGGCGAGCTTCAGGGCTTCGCCAAGTCCGACACACAGTGCCGGCGCCAAAGTACCAGAGCGCAAACCCTGTTCCTGGCCGCCCCCGCTGAATATCGGCTCCAGGCGAACCCGCGGTTTTTTGCCCACGTAGAGTGCTCCGATCCCCATCGGGCCGAAAATCTTATGTGCGGTGAGGCTCAGGAGGTCTATTTTCATCTGCTTCACATCGACTGGCATTTTGCCAACCGCCTGGGCCGCATCGGTATGAAGAAAAACTTTTCGCTCCCGGCAGATGGCACCGATTTCAGCCATGGGCTGGATCGTGCCGATTTCGTTTTGAACGGTCATGATCGAAACTAAAATCGTTTGTTCGGTGACTGCGGCTTCCAGCTCGTTTAAGTCTATTAGACCATCAGTTCCGACACGGAGATAGGTCACGTCAAAACCCTCTCTCTCCAACTGGAAACAGGAATCGAGCACGCACATATGCTCTGAGACAGCTGTCACTAGATGGTTCCGGTGTTTTTTGTAGAACCTCGCGACCCCCTTAATGGCAATATTGTTGGCTTCGGTCGCGCCGGAAGTGAACAAAATTTCCTCTGGCTCTGCATTGATTAAGGCGGCCACCTGTTCCCGCGCAATCTCGACGGCTTCAGCTACCTCCCAACCATAAAGATGACCACTTGAGTGGGGATTACCAAATTTTTCCGTAAAATACGGCATCATAGCCTCGGCCACCCGCGGGTCTACGGGCGTAGTCGCGTGGCAGTCGAGATAAATCGGTTTTTTGCGCTGATCCATTGTTATTCTGCTGCCGTTGCCTGGGGGCGGCGCGTCCGCGTGTACAAGTCACGCCACGCTGTCAGACACTTTTCCACATCGTCCGACGTGCTGTGCCAACCGAGACTAATACGGATCGCCGAGGAAGCGCTTGCTTCATCAAGGCCCATGGCTTTAAGGACATGGGATGTCGTCACCTTACCCGATGAACAAGCCGATCCGGCACTGATCATTACACCCGCGAGATCTAGACTCAGAACCTGCGTTTCCGCGTCGACACCGGGCATCGACGCACACACGGTATTAGGCAACCGCTCAGCTTTCCCCCCGTGAATTATGACGGTTGGATCGATGGCTCGTAAGCCATGCTCCAACATATCCCGAAGTGCCCTAACATCAGCCATCGCATCGAAATTCTTCTGGACTAATTCAGCCGCCACGCCAAACCCCACGATCCCGGCAATGTTCTCGGTACCAGCCCGACGCCCACGTTCCTGACCGCCACCTTCCAAGAGCGGCCTGCCATTCCAGGTGTCATCTACAATCAAGGCCCCGACACCTTGCGGCCCACCCAGTTTATGGGCTGAAATACTCATCATTTGCACGCCTAAATCGCGCCAATCAACACTGATTTTACCCACCGCTTGGATGGCATCCGTGTGAAAGGCAACGCCGCGTTTACGGCACAATTCTGCAAGCTTTTTCACCGGTTGCACAACACCGGTCTCGTTATTAGCAAGCATGACGGAGACCAGTCCGTCGAGCTGTTCGGGTATACTCTTTAGATCAACAACACCATCAGATCGAACGCGCAGCCGGGCTCCCTGACCGAGGGGTTTTAGGACGGAATCATGCTCTATTGGCGAGACAGTGGCGCCGCCTAAATCAACCTGCCGCATCGCCAGATTATTGGCTTCCGTGCCCCCGCCCGTAAAAATGACCTGACCCGGTTTCGCGTTTACCAGTGCGGCCACCTTCTCCCGAGCCTCTTCAACCATATGCCGGGCAGCACGCCCTGCACTATGCACGGAAGATGCATTGCCACTGGCCGCTAAACCCCGAGACACGGCCTCAACAACTTCCCGCCAAACGGGCGCCGTGGCGTTATAGTCAAGGTAAGTATTGGTCATTGGATCAAAAAATTCCCGTCCTGAGTCTTTCCAGCCAAAAATCTACTCAGCAGCCTGCATTCCGTCATTGGCGGACACTGTTACGGCCTCGGAAATCCGGATCGGAGAAACCCCCTGAAGCCGGCTTCCAAGGCCAAGCAACCGGTTTTCCATGACATCCTCCAGGGACACCGCGCTCAAAAACGTGAAAATTTGCGTACCCAACTCCTCCCATAAATCATGGGTAAGGCAGCGACTTCGGTCGGGCTGACAGCCCTCCGGAGAGCCTCGGGTGCATCGAGTTACTTTGATGGGCTCATCAACCGCCAAAATGATATCCGATATCCGAATCGCTCCTGGATCCCGGGCTAGCATGTACCCACCACCCGGGCCCCTCACGCTTTTGACCTGCGCGCCCTTTCTCAGCTTGCCGAATAGCTGCTCCAAATATGATAGAGAAATGTCTTGGCGGTCAGCGATATCCGAAAGAGCCACCGGCCCGCACTGGCTTTGCTTAGCTAGATCGACCATCGCCATGACAGCATATCGCCCTTTGGTGCTAAGTTTCATGATGCCTCTCCCTTCACCATCTATTATCTCCCTGAGGACGATATTGCCTGGCTATTTGCATCAGCGCTGTTATCCCTGGGCTTTGCCTGTTCTAGCTCGATTTCCAGTTCGTTCACGCGTTTTGCAAGCGAATTGAGCTGGGCTCTCAGGGTCTCGAAACTGCGCAATACGGGGTCAGGCAAGTCCTCGGTCGGTGTTCCATAAGCGGTAAATTCTTCGGTCTGTCCCTTTTCCCGACCCATGACCATCTTTGCCGGGATACCGACCATAGTGGCGCCTTTAGGAACGTCCTTGAGGACCACAGCGTTGGCCCCAATGCGTGCCCCGTCACCCACGATGATAGGACCCAGAACCTGGGCACCTGCGCCGACTATCACGTCGTTTTTCAGGGTCGGATGCCGTTTTCCTTTTTCCAGCGAGGTGCCGCCGAGCGTGACCCCCTGATAAAGTGTGACATCATCAGAAATTTCAGATGTTTCACCGATCACGATGCCATTGCCATGGTCGATGAAAAACCGCCGGCCGATCGTCGCACCTGGATGGATTTCTATTCCAGTAAGGATTTTTCCAATGTTAGAGATGAACCGTCCTAACAACTTCAACCTACGCCGCCACAGCGCATTTGCTACCCTGTAGAAAAGGACCGAGTGGTAACCGGGGTAGCAGAGCAACACTTCCGCACGTGATCTGGCAGCAGGGTCACGTGTAATAAATGAGTCGATATCTTCGGTCAGGCGTGTAAAAATGCCAAGGTTCATACTCAAGGTTCCATTGATAATAAATTAGCGCCGCTACAAAGCATTCATAATGCTTGGGTTTTCCTACGCAACCCATTATATTGTGTTATGTTACTAAATTTCCTGACTAATTTAGTCAACTATTATCTGGCCGCAAGTAGATCGATTGTCGAAAAAATCGCATCTAGTTAGTCGGATAAACTCGTCAATTTATTCAATCATAGAGTGAGTTCAGGTTCTCACATGCCAGAAGTTATTTTCAATGGACCGGATGGTAGGCTTGAAGGTCGCTATCACAAGAGTAAACAGGCCGATGCGCCGATCGCTATCGTGCTGCATCCCCACCCGCTCCACGGCGGAAATATGAACAACCGTATCGTCTACATTATGTACAATGCATTTGTAGAGAGAGGTTTCTCTGTCCTGCGATTTAATTTCCGCGGTGTGGGGCGTTCACAAGGAGTTTTCGATAATGGCGTCGGTGAATTGAGTGATGCCGCGTATGCATTTGACTGGGTCCAACAATTTAACAACAACAGTCCGTATTGCTGGATTGGCGGGTACTCTTTCGGCGCGTTAATCGCCATGCAGTTGATGATGCGCCGCCCAGAAATCGAGGGATTTGTCTCCGTATCGCCACCAGCGGGCACCGAAGATTTTTCCTTCCTCGCACCCTGCCCATCGTCCGGCATTATCGTTCACGGCGACACGGACGAGCATGTCCCACCGGAGGCCGTGCAGAAATTAGCTCAAAAGCTGGATGGACAAAAAAATATTTCTGTCAAATGCAGCTTGATAAAGGGAGCAGATCACTTCTACCAGGACCGCTTTGAATCCCTCACCACAGAGATCGGTACCTATCTTGACAAATTTTTGTCACCGGAACCTGACGAACTAGCAAAGGCAAAAAAACGAACGCGAAAATGAAACTACGCATGAGGGCCGGCGGGAATAACAACGCAACCACCGGTCAAGGGCCCCGCGACACCCGTTGTGCCGGGAAAACTAATCGGCAGCCCAAGCATTGACCGGATCGCCAAGAAGGCGAAAGCTTGCGCCTCTATCGCATCGCCGTTCCAACCCATGGAGTCCGACCCCTCAATAGCGCATGACACCTCTCGAGCCAAACATTCCATAATATAGAGATTGAGACGCCCGCCGCCGCACACAATCCACTGCTCGGGAGGCACCGGAAAATGCTGCGCTGCGAGCCCAATCGACCTTACCGTGAACATTGCCAGCGTAGCTGCTCCATCCTCCAGACTCAGGCCTTGCGCGCAGGCCCCGGAAAAGGCGTTTCGATCCAGGGATTTTGGCGGATGCGCATCAAAATACGGGTCTTTCAACAACATCTCTAAAATAGCGTTATCGACCGAGCCAGCAGCGGCGTTTTTTCCACTCTCATCATAGTCACCGACACCATGTGCCTTGACCCAGTCATCGATCAGGGCATTACCGGGACCGGTATCAAATGATAGCAGGCTATGCCCATCCTTTCCGATCCAAGTGACATTCGCCACACCACCGATGTTGAGAACGACGGTCGGCTTTGCCACGGCCGCGAACAGGGCAGAGTGGAAAACGGGAACCAGAGGGGCTCCCTGCCCCCCATGCCACACGTCATTTGACCGAAAGTCATGAACCACAGGGAGGTTCAGAAGACGGGATAATGTTGGTCCATCGCCGATTTGGACGGTGCAGCCCCGGTTTGGATTGTGATCAGTCGTGTGGCCGTGAAAACCGACCAGATCGATGTCAGTGGATGATAGGTTTTCCTCGGACATAAACCGCATCACTGCCGCCGCATGAAGCGACGTGAGTTCGTCTTCAACACTCTTCCGGGTGCTATTTTTCTGTCTCTCTGGGCCGCTGCCCGAGGCAATTGTAGCGCGGAGTTTCTCTCGAAACTGTTTTGTATAGGGCACCGTTAGATGCCCCCCCAAATGCCCAATGGCTTCTCCGTCACTCTCAAGATAAGCTACATCTATGCCGTCCATGGATGTGCCACTCATAAGCCCAATCGCTCTATATATCTTTGTAGCAGTCAACTAGTCCACCGCCCCTGGCCGTTGTACCTGTAATATGATTGTGCTAAACGACCGGCCTTCCGGCAAGCATCGGACATCATTTTAGAAAGCGATGGGGTCATGGCCAAACACAAATCAGAGTTCGTTCAGAACGTTATGGAACGCGGCTTCATTCAAGACTGCTCGGACATAGACGCCTTGGATGACCTCGCAAGCCGCAAAATCGTCACTGCGTATATCGGCTTTGACTGCACAGCTGCCAGCCTGCACGCCGGCAGCCTTCTGCCCATTATGCTGCTGCGGTGGCTGCAACAGACAGGCCATCAACCCCTGGTGCTAATGGGCGGCGGGACAACAAAAGTCGGTGACCCTTCTGGCAAGGACGAGAGCCGGAAGCTTCTGACGACGAGCCAGATCAATGAAAATCTAACCAGCATAAAAAGCATTTTCTCCAAATACTTGACCTTCGGCGACGACCCGACTGGCGCCATCATGGCCAACAATGCCGACTGGCTGGACGAACTAAATTATATTGATTTCCTGCGCGATTATGGCGCACATTTCACCATCAATCGGATGTTGAAGTTTGATAGTGTCAAATTACGTCTCGACAGGGAACACCCGCTAACGTTCCTTGAATTCAATTATATGATTCTTCAAGCTTATGATTTTCTGGAACTCTCCCGGCGTTATAACTGCCGAATGCAAATGGGCGGGTCCGATCAATGGGGAAATATCATCAATGGTGTTGAACTTGGCCGCCGCGTCGACCAAGTGCCGTTGCTTGGACTGACCTCCCCACTCTTAACAACTGCATCTGGCGCAAAGATGGGAAAAACTTCCGCAGGCGCTGTATGGCTAAACGAAGACCTCACCTCCTCGTATGAATTCTGGCAGTATTGGCGCAACACCGAGGATGCTGACGTCGGCAAGTTCCTTCGTTTGTTCACGGAGTTACCATTGAGCGAAATTGCGAGATTAGAGTCCCTGGAAGGCGCGGAATTAAACGAAGCTAAGAAAATATTGGCGACGAATGTCACCGCGCTCTGTCATGGCTCCGCCGCCGCAGACGCGGCAAAATTAACAGCTCAGGAGACTTTTGAGTCTGGCGGTGCAGGGATTGATCTGCCCACCGTGGAAATCACATCGGGCAATCTCAAGCAAGGCATCGCCGCCTTTGAACTATTCCACCAAGCGGGGCTTGCAACCTCAAAGGGAGAAGCCCGGCGTCTGATCAAGGGCGGTGGCGCAAAGATCAATGATGCAGCCGTTTCAAATGAAATGCAGAAAATAGGAGCGTCCGACGTGAATGCCGAGGGATATATTAAGTTAACGGCCGGGAAAAAACGCCACGTTCTGGTCCTCGCCGGCTAATCTAATCATACAAACTTGGCTATTTCATAGTACCAAGTTTCTTTGCCCCCCCGAGATCTTCAGAGGGCCCACTGCGCGGAAAAACGTCAAAGATTTTCCGGAAAATACCGGGCGTTAGAGCTGACAAGGGGTTGGTTGAAATTTCCGGGTTATCGAACGGGCCCGCCATGGAATATTCCGCCGCAAAAACGCCACCACCTTTTTCGCCGCCAGAGAAGAAAACCCCGAAAAGAGGGATATTTCCCAACAGACTGTTGATTTTATCCAGCGGAGCCACTGAGCCCTTAATATCTAGGGTATCCAAATCAGTATCGATATTACCGTTGGCCGTTATACCCAAACTGATCCCACCTGCCTTTGCATCATTGATACGAATCAACCCGTTATCATGGACAAAGGGTACGGTTAATTGCTGAAACGACAACCCAGCTCCGGCGAGTTCTCCCGGAATACCCGTGATTGATGCAACGCTTAAGAGCCTGGCAAGCACAGGGGCGTCCACAAGCCGGAAGTCCTCAATCAGCGCCTGACCGGTAACAATGCTGTCCGGGGTCATGTCTGCGTATTCTGCCTTTATTGCGAGCTTGCCACCAACGATGTTCTCGTAATAACCGAGACTTTTCAGAACCGCTCCGGCATCCTCTGCTCCGATGGACAGCATCCGGTTCCCACCGACAGGGGACAGGTTAATAACCAAGGATTTTCCGCCATCCACTGTGGCAATTGCATCCAGCTCCGTCCATACCCGCCCGTTATTTTTTAACTTGCCAGATACATTATGGAGATAGTTACCATCCGAAACCTCCAACCGACCGACCTCCAGTTTCACGCTAAACTCGGGGCCTGGTTCTCCTAATTGGGTAGCTTCATCTTCATGATCGAGGAGGGCAGAGATATCCAGCCTCGGTCCACGAACCGAGACCGACCAGCCTCCATCCCGGCGAGCCACGAGACCTGAAACGTCGCTCCGGCCCAACAAAAATTTTTGAATATTGACGGTTTTTACGGCATTTTTTGAGAACACCGCATCACCTGTTAGCTTGACACCACCGCCCGCTAGGTCAAAAACCGCAATCCGGGTTAGTCGCTCGGCATCAAATTCCGCCGAGATTTTTGCGGCGGACTTAACCTTGGCAGATTTTCGCCAAGCTAATTGGGGTATGGTGACATCAGTTTCAAGGAGATTAAGGTCCAAAACGAAGCGACCGGCTCGCTCTTGGTTCATCGCGACTAAAAGTCCAACGCCGAGGTCACCGGTCACAAATACTGGCCCGAACGGCATCGGTCCAAGTCCCGTGATGGATAGAAATTTTTCGGCGGGGAGATCCGCCATCAGTGAGATTTGTGTTTTGTCTTCAACATCACTCTGAAATTTCTCCCGCCATTCCAAAGTCACGGGAACTTTAGCGATATTGGCCGTTCCAGTTACTATTAATCCGTTATTGTCAGCTTTTAGATTGAGATCGCCAGCCGAAAGGGTATGACCGAGAGCGACGTCAGGGATCGAGATACCCTCCAAAGACGCCGTGGCAGAAACTTTCACATCTTCTGCCGATGTCGCCCGTTCGACAAGAAACCCCAGCTTAACCCTTGCCACAGTCTGTCCCGTCACGCCGTCCGGCAGAAAATTTACAGCCTTCGCGAAACCCAAAGGCTCGCTATCCATAAATTCTAGGGCTGATTTAAACGGCCCGTTGACAGTTAGGTCCATATCTAAGAATTGATCGCTTTGATCGAGCCCCGTGAATAAGAGATTACCGCTCTCGAGGGACAAGCCTGGAAGGCGTCCGCTCTTCAGGGTCACTTCAAATGTCCTTTTATTAAATCTTGCAGACCCGGAGACATCCTCAGCCGGCGGCATTGGCGACAAATAATTTACGGCCAAGCCCTGGACCTCCATATCTCCGATAAAAGTATCCAGAGAGAACCCATGGCTATCGCTCCATCGCCCGCTGATCGCCGCTCTAGCCCGCGGCATGGTCCCATCTGAGAGATTTTCCAATATCCACTCACGCGCGATATTCGCAATATCAGTCGGCCAATAATACCCGAGGGTATTCATCTCAAACTGATATGCTGTTGCCTTAAGCTCAAAAGTCGTCTCTCCCGCGATTTCCTGAACGACGCCTCGAGCCTCGACCCTCGGTCCGGCAAGGTCGGCGACAAACTTCTCCAACTGAAATTTCTCCGCACTCAACCAGTATTTTGCGGACATTGATATGCCCCGCACGGGCAGCCGATGGCTAACCGGCCGGGGCAAATAAAATGTGCCCCGCGCCCCGAGATTGATGTTAGCGTTTTCAATATCCAGTAATGAGCTTGACCGGTCAAAAGACCCCTTGAAGCGCGCACTTTGGATGGCAACTTCCGTTTCAAAGGGATCGGGAATAAGAAGCCTGCCGGCATCCGTCTCCAGATCAAAGTCAACTGAATCTGTGACACCGTTTGCTGTAAATCGAACAGCTACAGACCCGGTAACGGGCGCGTCAAAATATCGCAGGGTCTCGAATTTCTTTGAAAGCCCGGCGACCTGTAATGGAGAAACGTCGGTAAACCCGAAGGTCAAGGACAGTTCCTCCCGCGCCGGATTAAAAAACCCGTTGAGGTTGACAGTTGCTCTCTGCTCTCCCAACAAAAGCTCAAATTGTGCCCAACTAGTAATTCCGGTGTCGGTCCGATTGATCGTTATGCTGGATTTCGGCGCCTTCCAGGTGATACCCATTTGTCGGTCATCTACATTAACGGTCGCATTATCGATCTGGAGGCGTCTGAGCTCGATAAGGGCGGTCTCCTTGTCAGAGGTCCGGACAAATTCCTTCAGCAACTCGCGCACAAGTCCCTCGCTCGACCTTTGGCCTTGAGGAAGCTCGATTCCCAAGCGGCCGTCGATATCTCGAATAACGGTAATGCTGGCGCCAGATACATAGAGGCTTTTGGGCGCGAGTTCGCCTCTCAACAAGGCGGACGCACTGAGAGAAATGGCGAGTTCGGGAACTTGGACAAATATTTGGCCTTCCGGACTGAGGACACGTGTTCCACGCAGGATAAGATCGACCGCGCGATCACCGCCGACCCATTTGAGAATCGTGTCATCCACGTTGACCATGAAGGACCCCGTCCGGGAACTCAGAGCAGACTCAAAATAGGGGGTTAACGGGGCGATTGAAACTGGCCCGGAGGTTAGGCGCCAAGTCAAACCCCCAGCAAAAATAATGGAACCAACGGCCAGCACGCCGGCGAGTTGGACCATTAGCCTAATGCTTTTTCTAAAAAACCCCGGGGAGTTTTGGTTAGCTTCTTCTGACATTCCTTAACGTTTTCCATTTGTCAATTCAGTATGACACAAGGCCAACGGTAAATTCGTCGGCCAGACTGACTTCCTTGACCCAGCGTCAGTCATAAAGCACTGTGGACGGGTTAGGAAGCTATGACGAAGATACACTCAAAATATCTCGCTGTCCTTGATCAACTCCCTGATCCCTATGATCGCGAACGAGCCAACATCGGAATTAAACGGCTGATCGAAGCCATACAAAAACTTCCCGAGTCGAAATCCGAAAGCGATCTATTGGAAGTCGTCCAATCACCTGACGGCTCCAACCTGCTCGCCTCAATGTTCGGCAACAGTCCCTTCCTGACCCAAGCGTCCGTTACCGACCCAGGTTTCATCTCGACTTTGCTCCTCCAGGGGCCCGACGAGTCCTATCGGCGTGCCTTGTCTCCGCTAAAATGTTCCAAAATTGTGTCGACCCGCACAATTGTCCCATCTCAAACGGCAAAGACTTTAAGAATGGTTAAGCGGCGGGCAGCCTTGACCATCGCCCTCGCCAATATTGCCGGACTTTGGACCGAGCCAAGAGTAGCTCAGGCCATCAGTGAACTCGCGGAGTCGTCTATCTCACATAGCGTGAGGCATCTGTTGCTTCGGGCGCATGAAACGGGGACCCTCATCCTACCGGACCCTGAGGATCCCGAGTTTGGGTCAGGCTACATCGTTCTCGGCATGGGAAAACTCGGGGCCCAGGAGTTGAATTATTCCAGCGATGTAGACCTGATAGTAGTTTATGATCCTGAAGCTATTTCCACCACCGCGCCGCTGAAGCTCCAACAAAATTTGGTGCGTCTGACGCGGAATCTTATCCAACTACTCTCAGAACGCACGGAAGATGGATACGTTTTTCGGACAGACCTTCGGCTACGGCCAGACCCAAGTGCAACACCATTGGCAATTTCCGTAGAGGCGGCTGAGGGCTATTATGAGGGTTTGGGACAGAACTGGGAACGGGCGGCGATGATTAAAGCTCGGCAAGTCGCCGGTGACGAGAGGGCCGGAAAGCGGTTCCTAAAGAGATTGGAGCCCTTTGTCTGGCGCAAGAATTTGGATTTTGCAACCATCCAGGACATTCATGCTATTAAGCGGCAGATTAATGCCCATCGGGGAGCCGCCACAATTTCGGTGGAAGGCCATAACATCAAATTGGGACGAGGCGGCATTCGGGAAGTGGAATTCTTTGCACAAACACAACAGCTTATCTGGGGTGGAAAACACCCCGAACTGCGGCAAATTAAGACGGAAGATGCTCTCCGAATGTTTGCCAACAAAGGACTGATTGCAGACAGCACTGCAAAGGAATTAATTGACGCTTATTGGTATCTCCGAAAAGTGGAACACCGTTTACAGATGATTGCAGACCAACAAACACACGAAATTCCGCCAGACGAAGAGGGGCTGCGCCACTTAGCCACCTTCCTTGGAAATAAAAATTCGGAAGAATTCCGGGAAGCATTAACCGGCCACCTGATAAACGTGGAAGGGCATTATGCTCTATTATTTGAAGAGCATTCGGACCCCGCGCGCGAAATGACCCTGGGGAATCTGATATTTACTGGAACAGATGACGACCCGGGGACGCTTCAAACACTCAGACAATTTGGTTTCGGAGATGCCTCCGCGGTCGCAGATATAATTCGCAATTGGCACCGGGGCCATCATCGCGCCATGCGAACAGAGAGAGCTCGTCAAATTCTGACAGAACTGGTGCCCCGATTACTAGCAGCCTTTGGCAATTCTCCGGATCCAGATGGCGCCCTCCGAAGATTTGATGGATTCCTGAGCGCCCTTCCCTCTGGCATTCAGATTTTTTCTCTCTTCAGGGAAAACCCCTCGCTTTTGGAGGTAGTCGCTGAGGTGATGGGCGGTGCACCCCGTTTGGCCGGCCATTTAGGCCGGCGCCCCGGTCTGTTAGACTACGTACTTGAGCCAGAATTTTACGGTGCGATACCCGATGAGCAAAGTCTAGAGCAGGAAATCCGCGGCATACTCGCCGCCGCGCCAGACTTCGAAACATGCCTAAACCAGAGCAGGATTTGGGCTGGAGACCGGATGCTTCAAGTGGGTATTCACGCACTCCGCAGATTGGTGCCATGGAGCCACATCAGTGCCGCCATTAGTGGTATCTCAGCATCCGTAATTTCTGCATTGGCGGTGCAGGTACATGCCGAATTCTCCAGGCAACATGGGACGATCTCCGGCGGCCAATGGATGGTCTTGGGTATGGGGAAATTGGGCGGGCGAGAGATGACGCCCTCGTCCGATTTAGACCTTATCGTAATCTATGATCACGATGCAGGAGTACAGAAATCAGACGGCAAGAAATCTCTAGCCCCAGGACAATATTACAGCCGTCTCACAAAAAGACTCATCAATTCGCTTACGGCACCCACTGCTGAAGGAAACCTATTCGAGGTGGATATGAGATTGCGTCCCTCGGGAACCGCTGGGCCCCTTGCTTCTCATATCGACGCCTTCACCAAATACCACGATGAGTCTTCATGGGCGTGGGAACATATGGCCCTGGCGAAAGCTCGCGCCATCTCCGGTAACGCTGAATTCATTAATCAGGTAAACCAAATAATCGAAAAAACACTTACCCGGTCCCGGGAGCCGACCCAACTTCTCGCAGACGTTGCAGGGATGCGGGAGCGCATTGAAAAGGAACATGGAACGGACTCGATCTTAGAGATCAAATATTTTCGCGGTGGCATCGTCGATATTGAATTCATCGTTCAATATCTCCAACTGCGGCACGCAGCTGACCATCCATCCATATTATGCACCAATACAGCGGGTGCCCTGGAGAAACTCGCAGCGCACAATTTATTAGACGACGGCAATGCAGAACTGCTCCAACGCGCCCTCTCGATCTTCCAAGGTATTCAAGGTCATTTGCGACTTGCCCTGGAAGGACAGTTGGACGGGCGCAGCTTAATCATGCTTCCGAAGCCGCTTCAAAGAAGCCTCGCGGATCTCGGAGAGTTCAGCATACCGGAGGACCTGGAGGTGTTTTTGGAAACACTTGCCGCACGTGTATTCACTGTATTCAAAAACATACTTGGCGATGACCCAGCAGGCTAAAAATATACCGGGGTCATTTTAGGACATAACCGTCAGAATATCATCTAACGGCTTTTTGATTTTTGCCACAGATGGAACCATTGCGCAGTCGGCCGGGTGCCCCACCGCCAAAATCATCACAGGTTTATTTGACGCCGACCGGCCACACAGGTCACTTAAAAAAGTCATTGGATTTGGGGTGTGGGTCAGAGCAACCAAACCCGCAACATGAAGCGCCGTGATCAAAAAGCCGGTCGCTATTCCGACGCTCTCCGGGACGTAATAGTTTTTGTACCGAGTACCATCTTCGAATACACCATACCTCTCAGCAAAAACAACGATAAGCCATGGAGCCTCCTCCAAATGTGGCTTTGAGGCAGTCGTACCTATGGGCTCGAGCGCCTTGATCCACTCGTCCCCTGCTTTGCCGGAATAAAATCTGTTCTCCTCGTCTTCGGCGGCCAAGCGAATTTCTTTTTTCGCGTCAGCATCCGAGATGGCAACAAAATGCCAAGGCTGATGATTGGCACCGCTGGGGGCCAACCCCGCTGTCTCAATGCAGCACTTGATGACTGCCTGATCGACCGTCCGGTCTGCATAATCTCTGACCGTATGACGCTGGGACATTTTGGTCAAAAAATCCTCAGCCGCCACCCGCATCTCTTCATCGCTCATCCTTGATCGGTGCGGAAGCGGAATGGGCGCGTAATTCAAATTTTCCTTTGAAAACATCCGTGTCAGTCTCCTTAAAAATTTATCGAACTCAAATCATGGCCGTGGTCGATGAAACTTTAATTTCCGGGCGCCTCCTAATGGCAATATCTTAGCCAGCAACATCTCTCCCTGCGGCGTATTCCCCGTTTTTGTCTTGATCGCCCGCCTGCAGAGACTACACCAACCGGCAATTTAGTGATAGAAACACCTTTCAATTGCACCCTAAAAACAGGCATTTTCCCCCATGCATTCTCTTACTGAATGCGCATGCTCAATCCTACTGGAAACAGATGCGTTACAAAAAGCGGCGTTATCCCAAGATCTCAGGCAACGCTGGCGGGATGGCGATGTCATGGAGGTTGGGTCC
>CAXFCV010000355.1:0-11440 GCA_964000975.1 uncultured Rhodospirillaceae bacterium
AATCCGCTTCCGTTAGTTTAACAGGGTTACCTGTGTTTGGATGAGACCAAACTGGCAGCTCTGGGTGATGGAGCGTAAGACGCGAGTCGCCCTCTATCAGATTAAAAGAGAACCCGGGGTTACGTTCCTTTAGAGTCTCTAACTTTGCTCGGACATCTTCAAGCTTTGTGTGCGGTTTCACGTTCAGTTCTCTCTGATCGTGATCATCACCTGCGTTCTCAAAGACATCAAACCCCCAATAATGAACATAGGTGTGGTGCTTTAGGCCGGCCTGGGCGATTTCAATGGCGCGATCACCGTTCCAAGTTCCAACCTCCACGATTGACTCAGGCTTGAGATAATCAATGATCAGACTTATCTGTCTATAGCGATCCGGCACGTTTGAATACCTGTTCCTTACCCGTATGTTGATGGCTCGCCTCTGGGGGGACGTAATCTTCAGCCGACGTGCCCCGCTCCTGACATTTTAGCGGGGTGATGCTGGTGTTGAAAAGGGTAGCACCATTGGTCCGCTAATGGTCCCTGGCTCTTAACTTCCCTCTTTCTCTGGCAATTTAAATCTCACGGCTTAAAATCTCGGCATGCGCATATTACACACCGAGTCCAGCACCAATTGGGGTGGTCAGGAGTACCGTGCGTTGGAGCAGATGGAGTGGCTCCAGGCCCACGGCCACGAACCAGCCCTTGCAGTCCGCCCTGGTAGCGATATTGGCCGACGCGCCCGCGCTAAAGGCCTTTCCGTCTTCGACATAGCCTATACGGGGCATTATGATCCGTGGGCTATTAAAGCGGCCCGGAACTTGATCAAACAACAGGGCATTGAGATTGCCGATTGTCACGGTAGCCGGGATGTTATGACCCTTGCCTTTGCGCGCGGCCTGATCCCCGTGATCCGCACTCGGCATGTTTCTCAACCGCTCAAAAAGAAATTACACCGCAGGCTCCAGTGGCGCTATGGCAGTGACCATGTGATCGCGACGGCATGCTGTATCCGGGACGAAGTATTGGCCAAAGGGCTATCGCCTGCCGGTAAAATTAGTGTGGTCGGAGAATGGGCGGGTGATGCTTTTTTTGATCTCAGCCGCAAGAACGATCACCAGCGTGACGTCCGTCGCGAGTTTGCAGTGCCGGCCGACCAGCCATTGGTTTGCGTGGTAGGCATGCTTAGGGGGGACAAGGCTCAGGAATTCCTCATTGACACGGTTGCCGAATTAAAGCGCCGGGGGCGAGATGTGGTCGCGCTCATTGTTGGGTCGGTCACAAACTCTCAAAGCAACTATGATCAAAAACTGATGTCACGGGCGAACCATTTGGGCGTCAAGGAGGCGATCCGGTTCCCCGGTTATCGGGAGGATATTCCCCGGCTTACCCAGGCTTGTGATGCACAGGTCATCACTTCCATCTCCGTGGAGGCTCAGTCCCGCACTGTCCCGCAGGCATTTGCCTCAAAGACACCTGTTGTGGCGAGCCGGGTTGGCGGCATTGAGGAATTGGTGACGGATGAAAAGACCGGCAGGCTGGTCGGGATTGGAGACGTTCTCGCTTATGCTAATGCGTTGTCGGATGTTCTGGACAACCAGAGTAAGACGGACCATATGGTTGCGACGGCTCGCACCTTTGCAGAGCAAAATTTACGCCTAGACAACAAGATGGCGGAGACCTTGGCGATCTATGAGGATCTCATTCGTCAGCGGCATTGATTTATACAATCAGAGCATTGTGCACTGGATTAAAGTCTGATTCGCCAATTGGTCAGTGCCGGCCGCTACGCGGCCAACTACTGCTATTCTCCAGCATCAACAGATTAATGTTGCCCGTTGAGCCGCGTTTATAGTCATTCATGCCATCACAAGCAGTCCTAGTGAGCTTACCCCGGCCTGGGTGCGACCTCTCAGTTGCCTAATCCCACTCCAAAAGGCCTGAGCACTCCTTTCTGCGATATAAGATTTAAGGAGCAACGTGCTGTAATTCCTGGATTCGGCTTTCGGCAGCGTGGGCCTTCTTTGAGTCTCCGAGAACCTGGTAGGCGCGGGCGAGCCGTTTCCAGCTTGCTAAGTCACCTGGATTGTCTCGCAGTCGTTGCGCAAGGCCATCAACCATGGAGCGGATAAACGCAATCCGTTCCTCCGAGCTCAACTGTTTTGCAGCTTTGATATCCTCCAGGGTAGGGCCTCTTTCTGGCCGGCCGGCATGGGGGTATGGCCCCACGGGGGCAATTGCTGGTTTGAGCGTTTCTATATCAATGCCGCTAGCCCGAGCAGATTTCTTCATCCGGCGGGTCAGAGTGGGGAGCCAGGGAGCGTCAGGTTGAGAAATCGCCCTGAGGTCGGTCCAAGTTTGCAAGGCGGCCTCGTGCTGATTATCCATGGCCTGCGCAAGACCCCAATAAAAAAGGGATTTGGCATCTCGTGGGTCGGCCTTGAGAGTTGCTTGCAGAAGTGCTTTCGATTGTAAATTAAAGGACCGGTCGTTGGCCATGTAGAGGGCTTCCACGTAGGCCCCCGCCACGTTTTGTCCACCCGGAGACAGTGTGTGCGCGCGAGCATAGGCCCCGGCTGCATCTTGCCAGCGGTTAAGCGTCATATAAGTGCGTCCAAGAAGCATCCAGCCTCTTACGTTGTCAGGCTGTGCCGCCAGTTTTTCCGCCAGTTTATCAGCAAGTCGGTTAAGATCAGATGGTTGAGAAGTATTGGCAGGTGGGCCCGCGCCGAACCTCGCCTGAGGTGCTACCGACCGAGCAGAGAGGGGTAGGTCTCGCTTGTCTGGGGACCCTAGATTAGCGTAAACCCCAAACGACCCAATCACCAGGATTGCGCATACAACTCCGATTACAGCGCGGGTGCCTCTCAGGGCAACTATCTCATCAGCGCGCGTATTATGGGTCTCCTGGCCGTGCCGGAAACGCTCCATGCGGCGGGTGATTTCCACGCGAAGGTTGCTGGCGTCTTGTTCCGAGAGTAGGCCTCGTTCAACATCTCGTTCGATCTCCTCCAACTGGTCAGCATAGACCATCAACTCTGGATCTTCTGTGTTGGTTTGGTGCCCGACCATCAAAGGCCAAACGAGGGCTGTCAACGTGCAGGCTATCAAAACACTTGAGGCAAGCCAGAGTGTCACTATGGGGTGCCTCCACGTTTTATCAGTGCCTTCTGCCGCCGAAAATATAGGACAAGCCCAAGCATTCCCAGGAGTGCGAAGACGACCGGGCCAAACCATAAAAAAAGTGTTACCCCTTTGACCGGGGGGGTTAGTAGAACGAAGTCACCATATCGAGAGACCAAGTAACTGATCACTTCTTGGTCTGTATCCCCCTCCACCAACCGCTGGCGGATCAAAACCCGGAGATCGCGCGCTAAAGGTGCATCCGAATCGTCGATGGATTGATTTTGGCATACGACGCAGCGGATGTCCTTGCTTATATGACGCGCCCTTTTCTCCAGGAGATCATTGCCGAGCATCTCCGTCGGATTAACAGCCTGCGCGGGCTGAAGCTCGCCAAGGATCAAGAAAATAGCAGCCAAATATCCAGTAAGGTAGGGGGCGCGTCTCATTGTTTTCTAAGCTCTGATATTATGGGTGAGAATTTTTTTGTCCAAATTTCATCGGTTAGAGGGCCAGTATGTTTGAACCGGATCACAGCGTGCTTATCGATCAAGAAGCTCTCCGGGGCTCCCGTGACACCGAATGCGATGGCTCCCAGGCTTTTCGGATCATCTCCAATAAGGGTATAGGGATTACCATACCGTTTAAGCCATGCGGGCCCAGCCTTGCGGTCGGCTTCCCGCCAATCGATGCCATACACAGGTATAACATTTTGTCGAGATAGTTTCATCAGAAACCCATGCTCCTGCTGACAGGCAACGCACCAGGAGCCGAAGACATTGACCAGAGAAACCCGGCCTTTGAGATCGGAATTAGAAAATCCTTTGATCTCTCCCTCGATGGCTGGAAGGTCAAACGCCGCAACCGGCGTATTGATCAGGGCGGACGGTAGGATATAAGGATCGCGGCCCAGACCGAGCAGAAAATAGACGGCCAGTACAGCCAGGATTCCAAGCGGCATGGAGTATACCAGTCTTTTCATCGCCGGTCCCAACTAAGCTCTAATCTGGACCACGTCAGAGCCCGGTGACCGTCGCCGTGAGGGCGCTCCAACTCTATGGCGCCGGTCGCTCAGGCTTATAATGGCGCCAAGAACCATGATCATCGCGCCTGCCCACATCCAGGGCACGAGCGGGTTAAAGTAGAGCCGGGTGACGAAGCCGCCTTTGCCATCAGGATCTCCCACTACAGCATACAGATCGCCGAAAAATGTGGGATGTATTGCGGCTTCCGTCGTTTGTTGCCTGCTTACAGTGAAGAAGCGTTTTTCCGGCTCCAGGCTAAGTTTAACATTTGGTCCTTTGGTGACGTTGAAGGTGGCTCGCTGTGCTTGATAATTTGGACCTTTTATTTGGCGGACTTGCTGTAAGGTAAATTCATAGCCGCTGATGGTGACCTTCTCTCCCGGCCTCATGGTCTGGATAGACTCAACAGTCCAAGCACTGGAGGCCGTCATGCCGGCGATAGCGATAGCAAGACCACCATGCGCCAGTGTCATTCCCCAAGTTGCGCGGGGTTGGCGCAGGAACCGCCGCCAAGATTCTACGAGGGGGGCTTGGAACAGGTGAATGCGTTCTGCCAGTTCCGTGAGTGTGGAGATCAGCAGCCAGATGGCAAGGCCAATTCCAAATGTCGCGAGGACCGTCGCCCGATCGATCATGGCATAGGTCACAGCCGCGCCGGCGACGCTAACGATGGCTGCGGTCTTTAGTTTGGGGATTACAAGCGCAGCATCCCCCCGTTTCCAGTGCAGGAATGGCGCAATACCCATTACCAGAATCATTGGTGTCATCAACGGCACGAAGACACTATTGAAATAGGGCGCTCCCACGGAGACTTTGCCAAGGTCTAAAACATCCAAAAACAACGGATAGAGGGTCCCCAGCAAAATGGAAGCGGCCGCAACGGTCAGGAGAAAATTGTTAAGAAGAAGTCCGCCCTCGCGAGAGATTGGCTGGAAAAATCCCGACCCTTTGAGGGTCGGCCCTCGCCAAGCGAATAACGCCAACGCAGCGCCAGTTGTGACGACGAGTAACAACAAGATGAACACACCGCGAGAGGGGTCGGAAGCAAAGGCGTGCACGGAGGTAAGTACTCCTGAGCGCACCAGGAAGGTACCAAGCAGGCTCATGGCAAAGGTAATTATGGCGAGGAATATGGTCCAGCTTTTTAACGTATCCCTTTTCTCCGACACGATGGCCGAATGGAGTAATGCGGTGCCCACAAGCCAAGGCATAAAAGATGCGTTCTCCACCGGATCCCAAAACCACCAGCCGCCCCAGCCGAGCTCGTAGTAGGCCCACCAGGAGCCGAGCACAATTCCGGTAGTTAGAGAGGCCCATGCGACAAGCGCCCAAGGACGAACCCATCGCGCCCATGCAGGATCCACCCTGCCTTCGATTAGTGCAGCAACGGCAAAGGAAAAGGTTGTGGAGAAACCCACATAGCCGAGATACAAAAGTGGTGGATGAAACGCGAGGCCTGGATCCTGGAGGAGCGGGTTAAGACCGCGACCATCAAGGGGTGCCGGAAATAGCCGGTCAAAAGGATTGGATGTGAACAGGATAAATAGAATAAAGCCGACCGCCACAAGCGCCTGAACAGCAAGGATCCGGACTTTTAGGGTTCGGCGCAGATTGTTGCCCCAGACGGCAATTGCCGCCCCATAGAGCGCCAGGATCAGCACCCACATTAACATCGAGCCCTCGTGATTACCCCACACGCCACTAATTTTGTAGAGCAGGGGTTTAAGGGAATGGGAATTGCTGGTAACGATGAGCAACGAAAAATCGGAGGTGATGAAGGCATGGCTCAGGGCGGCAAATGACAGACCAAGGAGAAAAAACTGGGCCAGCGCTGCCGGGACAGAGAGGGCCATCCAAGCAACCCTTCCTGTATGAGCTCCAACAAGAGGAATCGTGCCCTGCAGAACCGCTACGAAAAGGGCAAGCACCAAAGCGAAATGACCAATCTCAATAATCATCGTTAAAAAATGCGTTCTCCAATTACAAGGGCCACGTTATTGAGGCCGGGGACCTGCACGCGGGGTTACTGGTCTGACCGTTTTATGCCCGCTTTACCTTTCCATTTTCCCGACTTTTTCAGCGCGTCCGCAACTTCTTTTGGCATGTATGTCTCATCGTGTTTGGCGAGAACTTCCTTTGCCTCAAAAACACCATTTCGGTAATGGCCCTCCGCAACCACACCCTGGCCTTCCCGGAAGAGGTCTGGCAGGATACCTTTGAAGTTTACCGTTAGCGAAGTAGTCAGATCTGTTACTCGAAACGACGTCATGGCGTCTTGACCGGTCTGCTTGACGGTTCCCTCCTCAACCAAACCACCTACGCGAAGACGTTGTTCGGGCAGGATATTTTTTTTTACGATCTCCGTCGGAGAGTGGAAAAATACAATGTTATCCTCGAAGGCGGCCAGTACAAGACCGGCCGCCGCAGCCAGGGCTAGGAGCGTCAAAACGACGAACGACAAGCGCTTATTCTTTCGCTTCATTGCTGGCGCTCTCAACATTCGTTGTTTCCGGGGAGACCTGTAACGCTGCTAGTTCGGCATCGGTCCGAGCCTGAAACCGAAAGCTCTGGGCTGCAATCCCGATAAGGACGAAGGCCGTAAGTCCGTAGGCGGACCAGATAAAAAAACCGTAGCCGTCCAGATCGATAAAATTCATGAGTTGTTCCATGGGACGTCTGATATGGCTACCCTTCGGATTTGCAAAGCGCGGATCTTGCTCGTGTTGATTTCGGCTCTGACCCGAATGGCAAGGATCCAAATGTAAAACGCCGTGTAGGCGATGGCCATGAGCAGCAGCGGCGTTAGCATACTCATGTGAATGGCGGGCCCATCAAGCTTCACCACGCTTGCAGGTTGATGAAGGGTGTTCCACCAATCCACGGAGAATTTGATAATTGGAACATTAATGGCACCAACCACCGCGAGGATGGAGGCGGCGCGGGCCCCCCGGGAGGTGTCATCAAAGGCGTCATGTAAGACAATGTATCCCAAATACAGGAAAAAGAGAATCAGTACCGATGTTAACCTAGCATCCCAGACCCACCAGGTTCCCCACATAGGTTTGCCCCATAGGGACCCCGTAGCGAGCGCTAGGAGGGTAAATGCTGCCCCTATTGGCGCTGTCGCTCTGGCCACAATGTTGGCCACGAGATGCCGCCAGATTAGTGCTGATGCGCTTGCCACCGCCAGCGCACTATAGCAAAACATGGCCATCCAGGCTGCTGGAACGTGGACGTACATAATGCGCACCGTCTCGCTTTGCTGATAATCTGGCGGTGATTCAAAGAGAGCAAAATACAGGCCGGCGGCAAATGTCAGGAGGCAAAGTCCGGTAGCCCAGGGCTTAATGGCGCTGATCAGCCCCAAAAATCGTGTAGGGTTTGCAAATCTATGCATCTTGGCGGACCCTTTTTCTTGCATCGCATGAGGTTTTATCGCCTGTGACAGCAAAACTCCAGGCTCCTCAGGTGACCATGATTTTGAGGTAAACTTCTCCTGACACCCCCTCCGTTGGTAGATGCCTAAAAATCGATATAGATGACATATCCCGTTGCGAAGGTTTTTCAATTCCTCGGACTATTTTTCAGTCCATCTGTGGTTCTCTTCTCCAGGTCATTCCAGAGCTTGCCGAAGCGCGGCAGCTGCAGCATAGGGCACGAGCGCCAGTGCAACGAGCAGCATGGCACCTAAGACAAGGAACTCTGACCGTGATGGGAGATCCGCCAGGGCTGTCTCCACGGCGCTCACCCCAAAGACAAGAACCGGAATGAAGAGCGGAAGAATGAGCAGGGAAATTAGGACTCCGCCGCGCCGGGCACCCAAGCTGAGAGCGGCGCCAATGGCACCGACCAAACTCAATATCGGCGTGCCAAGGGCGAGGGAGAGTATCATGGTACCGTACCCAGTTGAACTCACATTCATAAGAATACCGAGAAGAGGCGAAACAATTATGAGTGGGAGGCCCGTTGACATCCAATGAGCCAGTGTTTTCGATAGAACGAGCAGTTCTAATGCCGTGGGCGACAAAACTAATAAATCCAGACTGCCATCTTCATAGTCCTGTTGGAACAAACGATCCATCGAGAGCATGGCGGACAGAAGGGCGGCGACCCAGATCACTCCGGAACCTATTCGCCCGAGTATGGCCTGTTCCGGACCAACGGCCAGGGGAAACAGAATCACCACGAGCACGAAGAACGCGACCACCATGAAACTGTCCAAGCCATGACGGGCGGCGAGTTTCAAATCGCGTTTCAAAAGGGCGAGAAAGGGGGTCATAATGATCTCAGCCAGTTGCCGTGGTCTTGCCGAAGGTCGACATGTCCAACACTTTTGCATCTGCTTCCATCCCGGCGTGAGTAGCCATCACCACCATGCCCCCCGCCTCTGAGTGTGCATATATGGCTGATCGGAGAGCGACCTCGTTGGCAGTGTCCAAAGACGTCGCCGGCTCATCCAAAATCCATAGTGGGGCCGGGACAACAAGCAGCCGCGCCAGGGTCAACCTGCGCGCCTGACCTGCTGATAAGAACCGAGCCGGAAGGTTAGCAAGCTTTTCAAGTCCAAATGTTTGCAGAGCGCAGGCAAGAGCTGTTTGATCTCCCCTATCACCATTTATCTGAGACCAGAATGACAGGTTCTCCAGTACTGACAGCGCACCCTTCACAGCATTCTGATGGCCAATATACTGGATCTTTTCAAGGATTGGCTCGCTTGCTCCGCCCCAGGATAATTCGCCGGCTGAGGGCCGCAGGAACCCCGCCAACATCCTTAGGAGACTAGATTTGCCGCTGCCGTTAGGGCCGGTTAGGTGAAGCACATCACTGCTCTCCAGGGAAAAAGATAAGTCCTCAAAAACGACTCTGTTGGAACGGATACATTGCAAGCCGGTGCCGGAGAGGTTATTCATGCATCCAATTAGCGTCCTATTGAACGAAATTCCAACGTTTTTGCGAAACTTTTGTGAAAAGATAAAAAAAGGCCTATTCAGCGGCGCCTTTGTCTATATATCGATGCGGTTCATTGCCCGCCAACGAGGAGAAGAGCGCAAGAAAATCTTTTAAATCTCTGACGTTTGTGTCCCCAAGGTAATGGGTAAATATCTCTAAATCACTGTCTGGCTCGCGACATTTTTTATAAAATACCTAAAAATATAAAAAATTTTTACTTAAATAAAAATTAAATATTAATTCAGAAAATTATTTTTTTAATAAATAAAATAATTTACATTTCTGTATTCTTAAAAATTTTAATTTTTTTATTTATCTGAAAATATAAATTTATTACTATATTTAAAATCACCTTGCATGTATTCGTGGCCTCATCTAATGAAAGGTGTTGTTGTGTCTATCGAATGCTGCGACGACTGCTTTCTCCGAATTCAAAATTATTTATCATTATGGGTTTTACTTGTTATGGCCTTGTACGCGGATTACCTGAAGGAAAACGAGAGACGTAAGATTGACGGATTAAGTCCCAAACCCATTGAAGACGGGCAACTTATCAATGAGATAATTTCGCGGATCCTTGATACTGAGAGCGACCACCGTGGCTCTTGTCTTGATTTTTTAGTTTTTAATACTCTACCTGGAACAACCGCCGCTGCAGGCGTGAAGGCCAAATTCCTCAAGGATATTATCACAGGAAAAGAGTCTGTTGAGGAAATAACAGCAGAGTATGCTTTTGAACTTTTATCACACATGCGAGGAGGGCCATCAGTTGAGGTTTTGTTGGATATGGCTCTTGGGGACAATGAGCCAATCGCCCAGCAAGCCGCTGATATCCTAAAAACGCAGGTCTTTTTATACGACGCTGATGCTAGCAGACTGAAGGATTCTTATCGTACGGGTAGCAAGATTGCTCTCGAGATTCTTGAGAGTTATTCGAGAGCTGAGTTTTTCACCAACCTCCCGCAAATAGAAAAAGAAATCAAAGTGGTCACTTATGTTGCTGCTGAGGGAGATATCTCCACAGACCTGCTGTCTCCGGGTAATCAAGCACACTCTCGAGCTGACCGTGAACTTCACGGAAAATGTTTTATTTCTGACGACGCGCAGAGAAAAATTCGGGAATTACAGAGTCAGCATCCAGACAAGCAAGTTATGCTTGTTGCAGAAAAAGGCACCATGGGAGTTGGTTCTTCTCGGATGTCCGGAGTTAACAACGTAGCGCTATGGACTGGTAGACAAGCAAGTCCATATGTCCCGTTTGTGAATTGTGCGCCTATTGTAGCAGGGACAAATGGAATTTCTCCGATCTTTATGACGACCGTGGACGTAACCGGAGGAATTGGAATTGACCTGAAAAACTGGGTGAAAAAATTAGGCGCTGATAACAAACCAATTTTAAACAATGATGGTAATCCTATTCTTGAGGAAAAGTATTCTGTAGCAACGGGAACAGTGCTTACGGTCAACACAGAAAGTCAAAAGTTATTTGCTGAAGATGGTCGCGAAGAGTTGACAGATTTATCTGTCTCTTTTACGCCGCAAAGGTTAGAATTTATTAGAGCGGGTGGTTCTTACGCTATAGAATTTGGCAAAAAACTGCAGGCTTTTGCTGCGTCAACGCTAAATGTTGAACTATTATCCCCTTTTGCCCCAGCCCGAGAAATTCGCCACGAAGGGCAAGGACTAACAGCTGTCGAAAAAATCTTCAACAATAATGCTGTCGGTCTGACAGACAACGTGGCTATGCACGCGGGGTCGGACGTCAGGGTAAAAGTTAATATCGTCGGTTCTCAAGACACGACTGGCCCCATGACGGTTCAAGAATTGGAGGCCATGGCGGCTAAGGTAATCTCGCCGACTGTCGATGGCGCTTACCAGTCTGGATGCCATACGGCATCTGTTTGGGATGCAAAGGCCCAAGAAAATACTCCCAAACTTATGACATACATGCACGAATTTGGGCTTATAACTGCGAGACACCCGGAAAGCGCCTATCATCCTATGACTGATGTGATCCACAAGGTGTTAAATGACATAACAGTGGATGATTGGTCGATAATTATTGGTGGGGACTCTCATACCAGAATGTCTAAAGGCGTCGCTTTTGGGGCCGACTCGGGAACAGTAGCCTTAGCACTTGCCACCGGACAAGCCACCATGCCGATCCCAGAGACTGTCAAAGTTACGTTTATTGGGGAAATGGGCAAACATATGGATTTTCGCGATGTTGTCCACGCAACTCAGGCACAAATGTTGGAACAATTTGGTGATAACGTGTTTCAAGGAAGAGTTATCGAAGTTCATATTGGGTCTCTGCTCGCAGACCAAGCATTCACTTTTACCGATTGGACAGCTGAAATGAA
>CAXFCV010000356.1:0-4210 GCA_964000975.1 uncultured Rhodospirillaceae bacterium
CCGCCATTTCGGCAATCCCGCCCCTTGATCAATCACGAAGGGCGCATCCAAAATGAGCGTCGAGGGCGTAAACCCTTTATCCAGAGCAGCCAAATAGACAAACGGTTTGAATGCTGAGCCCGGCTGCCGGCGTGCCTGGACCGCACGATTAAACTGACTTTTATCATAATCGTAGCCGCCAACCATGGCCAACACACGACCGGTATGGGGATCCATCGCGATCAGAGCGCCCTCAACCTCTGGAATCTGCCGCAGGGTGTACCGGCTACCCGCAAGATTTGATTTGTCATCACCACTCGTGATTTTCTCAACGACAATTACCTCGCCGGTTTGGAACACATCCGTCGCACTTTTGACCCTCGGGCCGAGCTTTTCACCCTCAAGCCACCGTCGGCCCCATTTGAGGTCTTCCAACAGGATGGTCCCAAAACTTCCATCACCAAGGCCGATCTCGACACCGGCCTCCGTCGCGCTCAAGATGACCGCCAGCTGCCAGGAGCCCAGCCCCTTTGGCTTTTTGAGCAACCTCAGAGCATCCAACCAGCCGCGAGAGACATTGATAGTGTTTATCGGCCCCCTCCACCCGTGTCGTCGGTCATACGCCTCCAGCCCGTTTTGAAGAGCCCGAACGGCGATTCTCTGATACTGCGGGTTCAGCGTCGTCCGTACTGACAGTCCGCCTTTATAGAGTTCCTCTTCCCCATAGCGTGCCACAAGTTCCCGGCGCACCTCTTCCGCATAATATTTTGCCTGGACGTATTCCGTTTCATCACGTTTGCTAACGAGCAATGGCTGCGATACGGCATCTTGCGCTTGCGCCGGCGTGATAACCCCATCCTCAAGCATGCGCCCAATCACCCAATCCCGTCGCCCCCTAGCTGCCGCCGGTCTTTTATGCGGATTATAATTATTGGGGGCTTTGGGAAGAGCCGCGATGAACGCGGCTTCGGCAACCGTCAAACGATCCAGAGATTTGTTAAAATAATTAAGTGCCGCTGCAGCGACACCATAAGATCCAAAACCGAGGTATATTTCATTTAGATAGAGTTCGAGAATACGATCTTTAGACAACGCCCGTTCAATCCGGAAAGCGAGGATCGCTTCCTTCACTTTGCGTTCCATGGTAACATCGGACGTGAGTAAAAAGTTCTTGGCCACTTGCTGAGTAATCGTTGAAGCACCAACTAGCCGACGGTCCGTGGCGATGTTTTTGACATTCGTCAGCATCGCCCGCACTACGCCAATAAAATCGATGCCAGGATGATAATAGAAGTTTTTGTCTTCCGCCGACAACATGGCTTGAACAACGAGTTTTGGAAGTGCGCTGCCTGGCACGAACACCCGTTTCTGGATGGCATACTCCACCAGCAAACGGCCATCCCCCGCCTGGACGCGGGTCATCACGGGCGGTTCGTAGTCTGCCAGCTGCCTATAATCAGGCAGGCCCCGGCCAAATGTGTAAAACACGTACATGCCGCCCGCGGCGCCCGCGACGGTCAGTATCATGAGTGTGCTAACAAAAAAGAGAAACGTTTTTACCATAATTCCTTTTAACTATCTCGCCTTTAAATGTGGCGCAATTGGGGCGGCCCTACCTTCTTGGAAACTCATGTTTCTCCAATGAGCAGCAAATTCAAGATTTTTTGCCGTTCAGGTTCAACCACAATTAATTCCGGCCCATTTTTTCCATCGGATTGAAATATTCGTCAACGGCCTGGTAAAGAGCATCAGCCACTTTGGTCCGGTGAGTTCCGCTGAGCAAAGCCTTGGTATCGCGTTGATTGGATAGAAAACCGAGCTCAACCAGCACAGAAGGAACGTCAGGTGCTTTAAGAACAGCGAAACCAGCGAACCGGTGACTGTTGGGTAACAGGGGGCCAACATCAGATAATTTACCAACTAGAACACTGGCGAACCTGGAGGATTCATTCATGGACTCTCGTTGGGCAAGATCAATCAGGATATCAGTGACCTCCTTCGAATTCGTACTGAGATCGACGCCAGCGATGAGGTCAGACTTGTTTTCTTTTTCTGCTAATGCAGCAGCCTCCTTATCAGAAGCTCTCTCCGACAATGTATATACAGACATACCCCGAACCTTTTTGCTTGCGATGGCGTCTGCATGGACAGAGACAAACAGCTCTGCGTTCTTGGACCGGGCAAATGCAATGCGATCTCGTAATCGAACAAACACGTCACGGTTGCGGGTCAGAAAAACTTTGTACCGTCCGCTCTGTTCCAACCGCTTCTTGAAGACCTTCGCGGCTGCCAATACGACATGCTTTTCGAGGATCCCCTTCCGCGTTACGGCCCCTGGATCCACGCCGCCGTGACCTGGATCGATCACAACCACCCGTTTGCCAACACTCGTGGGATTGGGTTTTCGACCCGGTGGCCCCAGTAAAATGTCCCGTGCCGGCGGCACGTCAGATTTTACGATATGCCGAGATATTTTCTTGTTGGGAGCCATACGATCGTGGCTCGTCTCAACAATATCTAGAACCAGTCGGTAGGGTTTCCCCCCGGCGGGGGGAAGAATGAACGAATTCTTCACCCGCGCGGGCATATTTAAATCCAGGACGATTCTCGAGGCAGTTGAACTGAACAAACCATATCTCAGACCGCTCACCAACCCCGTCCGACGAAAATCCAGTCGAGGTTTTGCCCGCCAGTTCATTGCTGGCAGATCAACGACCAACCGGTAGGGCGTGATCACAGGAAAGATGCGGAAACCGACCTTGTCGGAGAGTTCAATAACAACTCGGGTTTTATCTGCATGTACCCCAAGGCGCACGGCAGACACCGTGGGTTCCGACCGAACAGGTTCGACTGAAGCTACGAGAAGGCCACTAATCCAGGCGAGAACCGCAAAGTATCTTAAAAGAAGTCGTTTTGTCATCGCCCGCACAATGTTTCTTATTACGGTAGACACTCCAGCTTTTCAGGAAATCAAACATCAGGGCATGCGCCCATCTTCTTTGGCCCAAACCCGCCGAACTCCGCTGATATGCCGTAATAATGATTGTCGAATGAAAATCCTACGGTTATGTTAATGTTGAAAAAAGTTGTATCGGAAAAGAAAGCCTGGTTGGCGCATTGGTTCCAATGTATTCCGCGTTTTCAAGTTAACGGCAACAAGAATGTATATTTGCCGCTGTCTTCCGAACATAAAATGGTGATTGAACAGACCATGCTGGTGATAGCAGCCCGAAAAAATGAACGAGATTCGGCCCGTAATTTAGCTGAGGACGGGTCGAGTAGTGCGTACATGAGAAGATTCGTCGGCGCCACCAGCTCATTTGAACGAGTTTCCCTCTCTTGTTTATCCTACATTGGACACAGGAACCAGGGAGCAAGGAGTTTTAAGTTACATGGCTACGAAACGAATGTTAATCGATGCGGCCCACCAGGAAGAAACCCGGGTTGCGTTACTAAATGGAACCCAACTTGAAGAGTTGGACGTCGAGTCCGCGGCACGCAGGCAGCTAAAAGGCAATATATACCTCGCAAAAGTAACCAGGGTCGAACCGTCCCTGCAAGCTGCCTTTGTAGATTATGGCGGCAACCGACACGGCTTCCTGGCGTTCAGTGAAATTCACCCCGATTACTATCAAATCCCTGTTGCTGACCGGGAGCAGTTGATCGCGGAGGACGAGCAAGCGCGGGAGGCAGACACCGAGTCGGACGACGACGACGATAACGATGACGGCGAAGAAGGGTCGAACGGCAAAGCCATTGAAACCCTTGGTGGCGATGACATTGATGAAGGGCACGACCGCCGCCGCAACAAACCGGTTCGCCGTTATAAAATTCAGGAGGTCATTAAACGGCGGCAAATCATACTGGTTCAGGTCGTCAAGGAAGAACGCGGCAATAAAGGCGCGGCTCTCACAACCTACCTGTCACTGGCGGGACGCTACTGCGTGTTAATGCCCAACACCGGCAAAGGTGGTGGCATTTCAAGAAAGATAGGTAGCGGGGCCGACAGAAAACGTCTCAAAACCATTGTAAACGATCTTGAAATTCCAGACGGCATGGCTGTTATCGTTCGGACCGCAGGCGCTGAGCGAGGCAAAGCCGAAATCAAACGGGATTTCGAGTATCTGATTCGGCTCTGGAACGATGTCAGGGAACTGACGCTAGCCTCCACCGCGCCCGCCCTCATTCATGAGGAAGCCAACATAATTAAACGGGCCCTGCGGGATATGTA
>CAXFCV010000357.1:0-1836 GCA_964000975.1 uncultured Rhodospirillaceae bacterium
CCTTATATTAGAAGCCGATGGCGCCTTGATCACAGGGCCGAGCGGCAAGACGGTTCCCGCCACCGTGGTTGCTTATGATTTCGAGACGGGCCTGGGGCTGCTTCGTCTAATGCAAAAGCTCGATGTAGTCCCCCTCCGACTAGGCGACTCCTCTAAATTGGAAATGCGAGACCAAGTCATCATCGCGTCGCGGGGTGGCCCTCACCCTCTCAGCGCAGCGCAGGTCGTTTCTCGGCGGATATTTTCCGGCTATTGGGAATATTTGCTGGAGCGCGCCATCTTCACCTCACCTCCCCATGGATTTCATAGCGGAGCCGCCCTTATTGGTCGGGAAGGTCGCCTCCTGGGCATTGGATCGCTCCTTGTAAATGATGCCGTCGCGCCCAATGTTCCGTCACCTGGAAATATGTTTGTGCCGATTAATGGCCTGAAACCGGTGCTCGCAGACCTCTTGCAAAGTGGCCGCCGATCTGGCCGCAAACGACCCTGGATTGGCGCCAATACAGTTGAGGCCAATGGCAGGCTGTTTGTTACCCGAGTAACACGAAATGGCCCGGCTGATGAGGCCGGAATCAAAACTGGTGATTTGATTTTGGGCCTCGGAGGGCACCCCATAGAGAGCCAGCCGGACTTTTACCGGCGTCTCTGGCGCTCGGGCGAACCCGGCTCAAAGATCGACGTGAATATCCTTCCAAAAGGGGCAAACGACTTGAAGATTAGGAAAGTGACGGTTAAATCGGCGGATAGATATAACTGGTTGAAAATTAAACGGTCCTATTAGCAGTTATAAATGACCGTCATGCTCTTCCCGTCGCGCGTCAACCAAAGCACGGTTATAGGCAGACATTACTTCCGTCTCATGAAGAGTACCAACAAATCGCATGTTGTCGTGATTTTCGACCACGGCAATATAGTGTTCCCCCGAATCTCGGATCACTTTATTGGCTGTCTCGAGATCATCGTCCGCATCAAGAAGCGGTGGATGAACACGTGCGATATCTCCAGCGTTGATTAAGTTATCCACGTCATGGTCAAATGCGATTTCACTCAAATCTGCCAGAGTGATGGTGCCGAAAAGCTCTTTTCCGTCCTTTAAAACGAAAAGTTCTCCTGTATCGGACTTTTGAAGCTGTAACCGAACATCCTGAAGCGAGGCCCCGACATCAACAGTTTCGCTCTCAATTGCCATTACCTTTCGGACCGTGATGCTACGGAGAAGCGCGGTTTCAAAACCACCTTTAAGATCATAACCAGCTCTCTCCAGTTGCCAATTAAAGTACGAACCATTGATGAATTGGTTGGTAAAAAGGGACGACAGAACCACAGCGACCATGACCGCGATCGTCAGTGGATAGTCGTCAGTCAGCTCAAAGACAATAAGCGTGGTGGAAATCGGTGCGCCCATAACCGCAGCCGCGACACCACCCATGCCCACAATAGTGTATGCCGCCGGCCCCGAGGATAGGTCGGGGAACACGCTGGTAGCAACAATACCGTAAGCCCCACCAAGCATAGCGCCCAGCATAATTGCCGGGGTAAATACGCCGCCACCAAAACCGCCGCCGACGCTCAGGGACGTTGCAACAATCTTCGCAACAATTAGAAGCACGAGCAAATAGAGCGGGAATTGTGATTGCAGGGCCAAATCCGTAGCATAATAGCCGACACCCAGCACCTGTGGGAAAACGAGTGCGATCAATCCGACAAGAAACCCTGCGATGCCAGGTCGGATCCACTGGGGGCCCGGCACCTTATTGAATTGATCCTGAGTGACCATAATGGATTTCATGAAAATTACCGCGGTCACGCCGCATAGGAGGCCCAAACCTGCAATAG
>CAXFCV010000358.1:0-1775 GCA_964000975.1 uncultured Rhodospirillaceae bacterium
ACCTTGGTTCGGATCTCCGCGAGCCAGAAGACCGAGGTCGGCCAGGTCACGTTCGCGAACTCAATCACACTAACCCCAGGCACGGTCGCCATCTCTGTCGGGGATGGCATGATTGATGTTCACGCTCTGACGGCAGAAGCCGCTGATGAGTTAATAACGGGCCGCATGGATCGACGTGCATGCAAGATGGAGGGCAGCGAGCCTCCTATTGCCGCAGGAGACGCTGCATGATGTTTGCTGTCGCCGCTGTCGCCTTACTTGTTGCGATGCTGCTCGCCATCGTGCGGGCGGTACTCGGCCCCACGATTTATGACCGTATTCTGGCAGTAAATGTTTTCGGTACAAAAGCGTTATTGCTCATTGCCGTGCTGGGCTTTCTGACAGATCGGCCAGAGTTTCTGGACATTGCTATCGTTTATGCCCTGATCAACTTCATAGCCACCATCGCAATTATGAAGTTCTTCCGTTTTTCCCATCTTGGGCATCCCCATGGCGGCGACAATCTGGGGGATCTCTAGGCATGATTTGGGATATTCTGAGCTGGTTTGCGATCTTGACTGGTAGTGCCTTTCTTCTGATAGGTAGCATAGGGCTCGTTCGGCTGCCCGATATGTTCACCCGCTCACATGCCACCGGCGTTACGGAGACCCTCGCCACTTATCTTTTGATACTGGGAATGGCCTTCCAGGCCGGTCTCTCGCTTGTAACCGTCAAACTTATTGTGATCGCACTTTTCATGTTTTTTGCCAGCCCGACATCCACCCATGCATTGGCAAGGGCAGCGTTGGATGGAGGCATGAAACCCGAGGTCGATGAGGACCGTCGCCCCAATGACCAAGAGCTTGGAGCGGGAAAATAGAGACCTTCATTAACATAGCGCTGCTCATCTTGATGGCGGTCACGGCTTTTGCGGCTGCGCGCATCCGTAATCTGTTCGCCGTAGTGATCTTGTCCGGCATCTTTAGTCTGCTCGCGGCAGTGCTCTACGTCGCGCTGAATGCTGTCGACGTGGCCTTTACCGAGGCAGCTGTGGGTGCAGGAATTTCAACTCTTTTGATGCTGGCCACACTGTCCCTGACCAGCGAGGAAGAGAAGGCTCGTTTCAATGTCAAAATCATGCCTCTGTTGATTGTCATCGCGACCGGTGCCGTGTTGATTTATGGCACCTTTGATATGCCAGCGTTTGGGGATCCCAACGCGCCGGCTCAGGCACATGTTGCGCCACGGTACATACTAGAATCTGGTAAGGAGATCGGCGTTCCAAACATTGTCACATCAGTTTTGGCCAGCTATCGGGGATATGACACATTTGGTGAGGTGGTAGTGATATTCACCGCGGCCATCGGAGTGCTAATCTTATTGGGACGTGGCCATGACCGCTGGCGCCCAGGCATGAGAAGTAACGTTATTTCTGAGCAAAATGAGGAGGAAGTATGAGCAGACATTCAATCCTCCGGGTCGTTGCCAAGTTTATGATCCCCTTCATCATCTTATTCGGCCTCTATGTTCAATTTCATGGCGATTTTGGCCCCGGCGGCGGCTTTCAAGCCGGGGTAATTATTGCGGCCGGCTTCGTATTGTATGGACTGATATTCGGCATTGAAAACGCCCGTAAAGTAGTGCCGGCTTGGGCAACCCGCGTGCTCCTGGCCTTTGGCGTGCTTTTATATGGCGGGACAGGCGTTGCAAGCTTTTTTCTTGGTGGTAATTTCCTCGGTTACAACGTTTTGGCCACTGACCCTGTGGCAGGCCAACACCTCGGCATTCTTCTGGTC
>CAXFCV010000359.1:0-2228 GCA_964000975.1 uncultured Rhodospirillaceae bacterium
CCAAATTCATGGCGGCGTCGTCCAGGGCTTGGGGCAGGTGATGATGGAAGACCTCGTCTATGATGATCAAAACGGACAATTGCTGACCGGGTCTTTTATGGACTACGCTATGCCGCGCGCAGAGGATTTTTGTTTGTTCGAGGTGACTGCCAACGAAATACCGACGGAGACCAACCCGATCGGCGCCAAGGGAGCCGGTGAAGCAGGAACAGTGGGCTCCATCGCCTGTGCCATGAATGCCATCATGGACGCATTGAAACCGCTGGGAATCCGACATATCGACCTGCCCGCGACGCCGCAGAAACTCTGGCGGGCCATTGAAGAGGCAAGAGGCAGTTTAAACTAACCTGCCCAACGTCAGTCAAAAAGCTGTTAAGCACCGAGTTGACAACAGCATGCGCACAAGTGTCGCGCGCGGCTTAATCGCTCTGACTCATGCGGCCGCATGCGTCGCGCGGGAGCCCTGATGCATGTCACCGGCGGCTCCCTGAACGCGCTTTTCGTTGCGGTCGAGCCAATCTTGGGCCAGCGGGATGGACGGCCCGATCCACATTACATTCTGGGTATGGTCCTCGTAGCCGTTGCCTGTGTTTGGATGGAGGAGGATGCTCAAATCACCCCTGTTGAGCGAGAGAAATGTCACGATCTCGGGAAAAACATCACGATCAAAGGCTACCTGAAAATGGGATATCGGATGAGGTCCCTGGGGTGCTTTATCTCGCCAGCGTCCGATATCGATTCTATCCCCAAACAGGTGCGCCATCTCCCGACGTAAATTACCGGCGTGCTGTTTGCTCCTACCATCATAGTAAAGGTGGACATGGTAACTCGAAGCATCCGACACAGGGCGGTAGTTTTTTCTCGTCCGTGACATTGTTAGGTCGTCCTTCCACATACCTCTTAGATAACTGCGGACCAAACTGCCGTCCGCGCAAGTGAGCGGTCACAATGGAATATTCCCGTGCTTCTTCCAGGGCAGTTCCTGCTTCTTCGTCTTGAGCATACGCAGAGATCGAATGATACGCCAACGGGTGTTATGCGGCATAATCACGTCATCGATATAACCACGCGCCCCGACCCGGAAAGGATTGGCAAATTGATCCTGGTATTCCTGTTCCCTTTTTTTGATTTTTTCCGCATCATCTAAGTCTTGTCGGAAAATAATTTCAACGGCACCTTTAGAGCCCATGACTGCAATCTCAGCACTCGGCCAGGCGTAGTTGACATCCCCGCGTAAATGCTTTGATCCCATCACGATATAGGCCCCGCCATAGGCCTTGCGGGTTATGACCGTGACCTTCGGCACAGTCGCTTCCGCAAAGGCAAAGAGAAGTTTGGCACCATGACGAATGAGCCCGGCATATTCCTGCTGGGTCCCCGGGAGAAAACCTGGAACATCAACTAGCATGACAATGGGAATGTTGAAGCAATCGCAAAACCGGATAAAACGGGCGGCTTTCACAGACGCATCGATATCGAGACAACCCGCCAGAACCATGGGCTGATTGGCGACGATGCCTACGGTAGACCCCTCCATTCGGCCATAACCAATTATAATATTTTTGGCGTAATCCGGCTGGAGCTCGAAGAAATCACTCTCATCCACCAGCTTGACGATCAACTCCTTCACATCATAGGGCTCATTGGGATTTTCGGGCACTAGGCTATCCAAGGATGGTTCCTGACGGTTTGGAGGATCGTCGGTTGGAATGACCGGTGGATATTCCAGGTTACTGGCCGGGAGAAAATCCATAAACCGACGCAGCTGTTCTAACGCATCGATGTCGGTTTCGAATGCCATGTCGGACACGCCGGATTTGGTGGTGTGCGTCGTGGCACCTCCCAATTCTTCCTGGGTGACCTCCTCATGGGTAACGGTTTTGACCACATCTGGGCCGGTCACGAACATATAGGAGGTATCCTTCACCATGAACACGAAGTCAGTGGTGGCAGGTGAATAAACCGCGCCGCCTGCACAAGGCCCCATAATCATCGAGATTTGCGGCACGACCCCCGAGGCTTCGACGTTGCGGGCAAACACTTCCGCATAGCCGGCAAGAGACGACACTCCCTCCTGAATACGCGCACCGCCTGAGTCATTCAGACCAATAACCGGCGCGCCCACCTTCATGGCCTGATCCATAATCTTACAGATCTTCTCCGCATGAGTCTCGGAGAGAGACCCGCCGAACACAGTAAAGTCCTGACTATAAACGAAGACCGTTCGG
>CAXFCV010000360.1:0-2118 GCA_964000975.1 uncultured Rhodospirillaceae bacterium
ATCTCTGGAATGTTCATGCGATGCCCGCAAATCCAAGATCATTTTCACCTCCCCGGGCACGACAGCTGCACCGTTTGGGTACACCTCAATTCTGCCGGTCGTTGCAACAAAATGTCGATTGTCCTGTCCTGAAACATCAAGGGCGAGATCCCGGATCATGGTGACAATCATGCTTGCGGTTACCAGAGCATCCTTTCGACCCTGCATTCGGGTAGTGCCGCTGTGACCGGCAACTCCGGTTACGCTGATGGAGTATCTGCTAATGCTGGGAATGTCGGTCACTACACCTATATCAATCTGACCGCACTCCAGCCTGTCGGACTGTTCAATATGCAGCTCCAGGCACGCCATGATTGACTGCGCGTCCTGTCTTGGGGCCAATGACGGTCTTCCGCTGCCTCCGGACTTCACAATTTCCGCAGCTAGTTGGCGATCGTCCTGATCTATTCGCGATAGAGTATCGGCGGTGAGCAGTCCTGCCATATGCCTACTGCCGAGGCAGGATATGCCCCACACATTCAACTCCTCTCCGAGGAAGTCGACTATTTCAATATCAACCGGAAGCTCAATTGCATGCTTGTTCAGGAAATGAATTGTTTCAAGGCCAGCGATTACACCAGCGACGCCGTCGAATCTGCCTCCTGCAGACACAGTGTCAATATGCGATCCGATAATGATTTTCCGGGATGCTGCTTCTTCGCCCATCGCTTTGCGTGTTCCAATAAGATTGCCACCGGCATCGATGCGGCACTCAAGGCCTGCCGCTTCGAACCTTGACCATAACCACGTTCGTGCTTGTTTGTATTCCGGGCTAAATACCAACCGCGTGAAAGGTCGGTCGAGCTCGGTCATAGACGCAAGATCATTAATGGCAGACTCAATACGACCGAGATCACTGTAATGATGAAAATGCTCTGTCATCTCGCTGGTTCACTATTAGTTCCTTGCGCTGTCCCGGCAGTGACAACTAAAGTCATGAGGGTTAAAGTCAAATAATAAAACATCTCTTGCTAGGGTAGGTTACATGAACTTGATTGCTGAGCTCAAACAAAAAAAGACAGAGATGGCGTCCTGGCGTCAACATCTCCATCAGTTTCCGGAAATTGCCTATGAAGAGATAATGACCTCGGACTTTGTTGCTGCCAAACTGGAGAGCTTTGGCATCAAGGTTCATCGAGGTCTGGGTAAGACAGGCGTTGTAGGCGTTATCCATGGTCAGGATAGTTATGATAGTATGTCGCCGGCCATTGGTCTCCGAGCGGATATGGATGCACTTCCGATGGAAGAACAGACCAATCTAGCCTATGCATCCAAACATCCCAACTGTATGCATGCTTGCGGTCATGATGGTCACACAACGATGCTTCTTGGCGCGGCAGAATATTTGGCAAAGCACCGTCAATTTAAAGGCAAGGTCTATTGTATTTTTCAGCCTGCAGAAGAAGGTGGAAATGCCGGCGCACGCTCGATGATCAATGACGGTCTGTTCGACAGATTTCCGATGGACTCTGTATGGGGAATGCATAACTGGCCCGGCCTAGAGACTGGGCAGGCTCTTGCTCATATCGGGCCCGCCATGGCCGGGGCGGATATTTTTATCCTGACCATCGAGGGTGCGGGCGGGCATGCGGCGATGCCGCATCAGACTAGAGACCCGATTGTGGCCGCAGGTATGATTACGGTGGCGCTTCAGACACTTGTGTCACGGCAGCTTGATCCATTTGACCAGGCAGTGGTTTCATTGACAAAACTGGAAGCCGGAAGCGCTTTCAATGTCATTCCGAATGTTGCTACCATTGGCGGCACCTTGCGAACAATGCAGGCGAGTACGCGCGAGGATTTTCTTCAGCGGATCGAGACTGTCGCCAAGATGGTGGCAAAGGTGACCGGGTGCGAGGTAAGCATGGAAATCCGCCAAGGCTATCCACCAACGATTAATCATGAAGCGGATGCGCTGTTTGCGCGTGGCATCATATCCGATGTCCTGGGTCCAGAAGGGCTTCAAACTGATCTGACACCGGCAATGTGTGCTGAAGATTTCTCCTACATGCTGCAGGAAAAGGAAGGTGCTTATATATGGCTCGGCGCCGGCAAGGAGTCAGCGAACCTACATAGCCC
>CAXFCV010000361.1:0-6723 GCA_964000975.1 uncultured Rhodospirillaceae bacterium
AGGCTACGGACCTAGCTGCAGAACAGATGGAGAATTGCCAGATCTGACTTTACCGCAAGGCCCATTGCCGCCAAAGATACCACATTTCGTCTCAGGAGGGGGTGTGTCTTGACAGATCCCATGTCCTGAGCATTGACGGTGATACAGAACCCCTCCCTCCACCCAAATTTGATGGATGCTTTATTTGGATTAAATGGAATAAGGTTCACGCCCCCATTGTGCGCAACCTGTATCACATGACCCTACTCCGGCGACAATCTACTAGATTAGTCCAGCAGAATTGACCTTTAATTGGTGACCGAACTTACGTAATATTGGCGGGCGAGAGATTCCAAATAGCCTAGAAACCGGCCCAGCTGCGCAGCAGGGGTATACAAAGGCAAGAATAGAAGGACGCTAGGACGGCGTATTGTTTCGGCATCAAGTCCTAAGCTGCATCCAACTTTTCTCAATGAGGTCCATTTTCCTCTTGATAGAGGAGATCGGTGACGCTTTGACACTGTAGAAGCAGGCTTCCATGAAATTATCTAAAAGTTATCATTCCAAGCATTACTGATCTGAGGTTTCCAAATCTAATTGGCTAAATCTTAACCAATTTCGCCACTCCTGCCCTAAACAGTCATCATATCCAACGATAAATGAACTCGGCGCCCTCATCTAAGGGTCTCGACTGAGGCCGAGGTCTGCCACTTCCTGCAGATAACGCGCCCACAGGGATTCTTGCCTGAGACCAAGATGATACAAGATACGCCAGGAATATATGCCAGTATCATGGAGATCGTCGAAATCGATCCGAAGGGCATATTGTCCAACCAGTTCAAGGCCCAATATGCCGACATGCCGTCGACCCGCAACAACTTGGCGTTCCTCGGGAGAGTGGCCCTGTACCTCCGCAGAGGGGCTGTGCACTCTCAGAAATTCGGCAGAAAATGAAAAATGGCTGCTGTCATCAAATACAATCTCGAGCACCTTCTCGGCCCGTTTTAGTCTGATGTCCGTTGGCGTATACGGGAATGAAAAAGAATCATCGGCGGTCATGGGCTACATTTCGCCATTTTAATCGGCCAGTTCGCGCGCTTCATCGACCAACATAATGGGAATGCCATCCCGGATGGGGTAAGCCAGTTTGGCATTACGGCTCACGAGCTCCTGTTTCTCACGATCATAATGCAACGGTCCCTTCGTGAGCGGACACACAAGGATTTCAAGAAGTTTTGGATCTACATCATGGCCTGTCATGCCGCCACTCCTATTAACCGTGTTATCAAAACGGGCACCTAATGCCTGACCTGTGAGTTGTCATTCGCTGTGACGGCTGACTCCTGAATTGCCATTTCCATCAGTGACATCATAATTTCAGTCATATGCACGTAATCCCTGGCTTCCAGGAGCGCTTGTTTTTCTTGCGCATTAAAGGGACACATCATACCCAGATTGGCAATGAGGAAGTTATCCTCCAAGTTGTCCACCATATCCCAGTCAACGCTGATCTGTTTTGCCTTAAAATAACTCTCCAACAAACGCCGAAATGCTCTTCGATCTAGTTGTTGTGCGGGATCGTCCATGTCTCGCTGAAACTGGGAATAATCCGCTGAGACCCGGCGGTACCCGTTCCTAAGGCCAAAATCGCCACCGATACCAAATCGACATATGCCGTCCAGCACCAACTGAATCCGGCCATCGGGGGTTTCTGCAAAGGAGACTATCTTGCCGACACAACCTATTTTAAAAAGTTCGGCATCGTCAGGAACAGGATCTGGCGCCAATTCAGTCGCCTGGACCATTCCAATCAGCCGATCTTCCCGAAGTGAATCCAATACCATGTTAAGATAGCGGGGCTCGAATATGTTGAGCGGCAACCTGCCATTGGGCAATAGCAGCACACCTGGCAGGGGAAATACTGAAAGCTCATCGGGGAGCCTGTCAAAAGAAAGTTTGAGACGATTCCGCATCATGAGAATAACACCGCAGACAACTTCCGGCGCCCTTCCACTGTGATCGGATCCGCGTGACCTAACGCGTTAAAAATTTTGAGAAGTTGGTTACGGGCCGCTTCTTCGTTCCAACTCTGATGGGATTTGACTAAATCGACCAGCGTCTCAATGGCGTCCTCCGTCAAACCGTCTCGGTAGAGCGCCAGAGCAAGATCGTATCTGATTTGCGGATCATTGGGTGTCTCTTGTGCTTGGCGACGGAGGCTCTCGGTTTCCCCCGATTCTGTAGCAGCTTGGGCCAAATCCAGCGCAGATTGAACGCCTTTAATCTCAGTACTTTCCAGCAAGGACGACCCAAGCCCGTCCAAATAGGCCCGGGCCTTCTCCACATCACCGGCAGCATTCAGGCATTTAACTACGCCGGCATGCGCCGCAGTATTGCCAGCATCCTGCTCCAGAATTTGAGTGTATACAGCGCTAGCTGTCTCAATGTCACCAGCACCCAGCATTGCCTCAGCTTGTTCCAGCGCTTTATCGAGAGGGGAACCCTCGCCACCAGTCAGTTTTTCAAAAAAACTCCGAATCTGGCTTTCAGGGAGCGCGCCAGAAAATCCATCCACCGGACGGCCCTCTTTGAATGCCACCACCATAGGAAGCGACTGTACCCTCATTTGAGCCGCCAACTCCTGGTTTTCATCGACGTTGATCTTGACCAATTTTACTTTGCCACCATACTCGCCGATCAATTTTTCCAGAGTCGGGGTCAGTTGTTTGCACGGGCCGCACCAAGGAGCCCAAAAGTCTACCAGAACCGGAACGTTAACGGATTGGTCAATGACGTCGACGCCAAAGCCCTCTGTATTGGAGTCCTTGACCAGATCACCGGTCTCTGCAGCACCTGAAGAGGCACCAGGCGTATCCAAATTAAAATCTGGCGCCCCGGTGCCATTGGCGTTGAATGAGCCATTCATGTCTTTTGTTCCTTTTGCAGGGACATATCCCGATTAAACATATTTGTTATAAAACCACCTTAAATCAATATCGTAGTACCGAAGCTTAGTGTTTTTCGCCGAAATTACCATCCAAAGTATAAGACCCGCTAGAGATCTATAATGAGCGGATCGTGGCCCACTGCGGTCAAAAACTTCAGAAGGTCTGCAGGGGAGATGGTCGTCGTCGCATTGTTCCGCAGCGGATGATAATTTAGCAAATCCATTGCCATCATACGACGTTGCAGAACCACCTGAACCGCCTGAGCTGTCGAATTGATGAGGGCAAATGGTGTCACCGAGCCGGGCTCCACGCCCAGAACGGACAGCATCAAGTCCGGCTTACCAAAACTCAACCGGGCAGCACCGAGAATTTTTTGCAGGGAGCCGGTGTCGAGCCGGTCCTCGCCCAGCATAATCACAAGCCACAGAGCGCTCTTTTTGTCTTTCAAAAACAGGCTTTTGCAACGCCCGCCCGGCATATCTTTTAAAACCTTCTCACCGTCCTCTACTGTGTAAATGGGACGATGCTGAACTGTTGGCGCATCAATGCCGAGTTCCGTCAATTGGTTCAATAACGCTTCTTGTGTCCAGGGCATACACCGTGCCTCAATCTCTAATTAGTGATTAAAATATTGGCTAACCAAGCATCGGTGACTAAAAATGGCACACCGTTCATTGCCGGAAAAGTGAGAACTTGTCCCTTGCATTGCGCCAACCGAAGCGTATTATTTGGTGGCTCTGGCTGGGAGGTCACTTTACAGCGTCCTTGATATCGGAAAAAGCGGGCGTAGCTCAGGGGTAGAGCGCAACCTTGCCAAGGTTGAAGTCGTGAGTTCGAATCTCATCGCCCGCTCCAATTTTTTAAATTAAGACATTGGGTTTCCGTCGGCACCCTTCTTAAAAAACGTTATAAGGTCAGCCTGGGAAACTTAAGGCACACAGCTCGAGGAGGTGGGCACTCAAGAAGCCGTTTTCTTCTTTGAAGGCAGACACCGAAGTCTGGGCGCGACGAATAGAAAGAGAAATTGATACAAAATACGAATGATCTCTTCGGGTCGACTGGCCAGGAGGACTTTGGCTAAATAATTTAAAAGGCCCCTCGGGGGGGGTATCACACTTAAACACATGCTGGACCAATCGAACGGTAGAATCAGATTGCCGTTTGCCGTTTCAGACTTCAAAGTATGGCATCTGTGAAATTATAAATCAGGTTGTTAAAGTGCCCTCGCTCGAAAAAGACATGTTAAATATTGCTGATCTTCGAGAATTGGCGCGCAAGCGCCTGACGAAAGCACTTTTTGATTTTTGCGACAAAGGCAGCGAAGATCAGATTAACATGCACGCTAACCGTAAAGCGCTCGACAATATTAAGCTTATGCCCCGCATGTTGCGGGATGTCTCAGAGCGAGATCCCAGCATCACTCTATTTGGGAAAAAACATGCACTGCCACTATTGATTGGGCCGACGGGTCCCGCTGGTTTTGTTTGGTACCGCGGCGAGACAGAACTTGCCCGGGCCGCGGCAAAAGCAAATATACCCTTCACGGTTGCCAGCACCTCTAGCACGCCCATGGAGGATATTTATCAAAATGGCGCCGGCACTCAATGGTATCAGCTTTATGTGTGGCAGGACATTGACGCTTCCCTGGTGACCGCTAAACGGGCTTTGGACGCAGGATATGAGGCCCTTGTACTGACGGTCGACTCGCCGGTGTACAATAACCGGGAGATCGACGTCAGGAACGGCCTTAGGTTTCCCCCTACCATCGGCGCCCGCACGGCACTGGATGTTATGCTTCATCCCCGATGGCTCTTTGGGACTCTTGCCAAATACTATTTTACAGAGGGCCAGTTACCAGCATTTTCAAACATTCATATCCCGGACGGGCAAAAGGCCAACGCCAAGAGTTATGTGTCCGCCTCGACCACGGGTTTCCTGAACCGCAACGAGACTTTAGACTGGAACTTCGTGAAGCGGCTTAGAGATCTTTGGCCCAAAAAACTTTTGGTCAAATGCGTACTGCACCCTGAGGACGCGATGGCCGCCGCTTCATGTGGGGTAGATGGTGTTTTCGTCTCTAATCATGCGGGCAACGTAAACGATTGTGCCATTACGGCCTGGGACGCACTTCCCGCCATTTCAGATGCCGTTGGAGGGAAGCTCACTCTCATAGCCGACACTGGCGTTCGGCGTGGAAGTGATGTGCTAAAGGGGCTTGCCCTCGGCGCGGATATTGTTGCGGTCGGCCGGGCAACCCTCTACGGCGTAGCTGCCGCAGGCGAAGCAGGAGCCACCCGGGCGTTGGAAATCCTGGAGGCGGAAATCCGGCGCACCATGGCGGTTACGGGGCTCAAGCGGATCTCAGATATCAGCCGGGACCACATTCGACTGCCAGCGGATCTGCCCGTCTCGGGTCACGCCCGCCTGTAGAGCCTAGCCGCCCCCCATGTTCGTTTCAGGCCACACCCTGTTTTGGTCTTATGAGATGCAACACGCCGACCAGAGTGGCCGATCTTTGAAGAATAAAGTGTTAGAGCTCTGGGCTCTTGCCAGCGGGCGGGCGTTTATCCTCTCTCTTTAGTGCATCACCCCAGGGTGTGGTTTCAGCTTCGACGGAACCAGAACCTCCAGCCGCAACCGGTAGCGTCGGGAGATATTGTGACGGCGGTGCACCCCCCTTTGCTCGCCGGTCAACGGCCTCTGCCGGGGTCTCGAGAAGTGAGGACGCCGCCATGCCTCCTTTACGGTCGACGGCATACGGGCCTTCCTGGTCGGGTGGAGGCATTCGGTCTGCATGGTAGTAGGCCATCTTCTGTTCCGATGCGACAATCTTGTGATCTAAATTCAGATCCCGCTGATTGACGCCCTTGGTCGGATCAATGCAGACGCCATCGACTATTTCCATATCAAGCCACCATTTTTTGACAGGATTGCGCACACCTTGACGGAGGACATCATCGAGCCAAACGGCAATAGGCACCAAAAGGGGCTTCATCCATCTTACATTAACGCCAAACCAGGATGCTATGCGTGTCATTAGGGGCCCCTGCCAGGTAACCACTTTGTTTAACGGACAGGTTTTCATGCATCGCCCACAAGCAAGGCCTTTGGGATTGGTGATACGATAGCGCGTGCAGCGCTCGACATCCGGCTTCCACATTTCGTAGCCGTTAAACATCACCTTATCGCCCCATGAAATTGAATCGCAGGGACATTCGCGCGCACATTTCCAGCAATTGGAGCAGAAATACTGCAAACCGAAATCGACCATCTTATCGGGAACCAGGGGGAAGTCAGTGGTCAAAACGACTGTTTTTAATCGGGGTCCAATAAATGGATTGAGGATTACCTCACCGATTCGACTTAATTCCCCGAGTCCGGCAAGCAGGGTCACCGGCGTGTGCAGCACGTCCGAGTCCGCATTAGTTTGAGAACGTGATGGGAACCCCAGCGTGCGCAGCATGTCACCCATGATCCCTGCAATCTGGGCGCCCCGCATATAAGCCCGCATGGACTGTGCTCCGGAGATAAAATCATCACCGGAGGCACCCTCCATGGTCTCGTAACCCTGATCAATAAGCATCACCACGGCATATTTGTGGTAAGGGTCTATAGGTGATCCGTCCATCCCGTGAGAATACCAGGCATAATCCGGGATTTCGCAAACACCGGTGATCTCGGCACCCAGAAAATAACTGAGTGACTTAAGAGCGCGTGTGTTGGCATCCGCATTTTCATATCCCGGGGCAATATCCGCCACCGCCCCCCCCTGATGCGGCACCATAGCCTTGATCAA
>CAXFCV010000362.1:0-15199 GCA_964000975.1 uncultured Rhodospirillaceae bacterium
CGGCCAGGCAAAGCCTGATCGAGAAAGTACATTTGCCGCCGTCTTCTCCCGGGCGGCTGAAATCAGCCGGCTTTCCGAGCGAATGCGTGCCACATCAGCGGGGTTCGGAGTAACCTTGCGCCGTGGCAGCCCTTCGATACGCTGAATTTGATAACTGCGTTGTCTGACGGTGAGCCGATGTATGGTCGTGCCGCCGTCGGGTCTGATCTCCCGTAGGACCACTTCTGGGGGGACATCCCTACCAAACCCAAGCATAAAGTCCCCGGTGGGGGAGACAGGCACGGCTCTCCCATCAAGGAACAAGCGGGTACCCGGTGCAGCGCGCCCCGTGACCAAGCCCCCTTGAATAAACGAGCCTGCCACTTCCAGCGCCACCGCGGGCGACGGCGGCACGGCTAGGGCCAGGGAAAAAACGATTCTATAAAAGAGAGCCTTGCGGATCATCATTGGATGGTCTGGTTTTTGACTTTTTTTGTGGCTCTCGGTTTCGGGGGAGTACGGACATCTCTCCTGTTACCTGGGCGGCGACCTCGCCGTCGGCAAACTCTATATTGAGTTTCAGACTAGGCGTCGCTGTGGCTGCGGACACCATAGTACCAACATTATCCGTGACCAGGGCGAATCCCCGGTCCAAAACACGTTGGTAGGACACCGCCTCCAATTTTAGAGTTTGGCGTTCAAAATCATTGTCTTTTTGCCGGAGCAGGTTTAGGAGACCTTGCCGCCACGCCCGTGCGGTTGCCGTCAGCCGGTCCTGCTTGCGGGCAATCTGTTGGGCTGGATTCACTAGCCCGCCTCCAAGTTCGCGCACGCGTCCCCACGAGTCATTGAGAATTGCGTCTTTTGCGCGCTCCAGACGCTCCACCCGATCATCCAAACGCTGGGACGCCTCATCCGCTATCCGTCCCGGCTCAGGAATGCCTCGGGCAAGACCCGCCACGTCTCTCTCAAAATCACCAAATGTGCGGTGCATCGCGCGCATAAGCCGGACACCCTGGTCCGCCGTGTGCGCCAGCAGATCGCCCCGCACCGGCACCGCCATTTCCGCCGCCGCCGTAGGTGTGGGCGCCCGCTGATCCGAAGCAAAATCGATCAGAGTTGTATCGGTCTCATGGCCCACAGCGGAGATGAGGGGTATATCACTCTCCGCCGCTGCACGGACAAGAACCTCTTCATTGAAGGCCCAAAGATCCTCCATGCTGCCGCCGCCCCGGGCGATAATCAGCAGGTCAGGCCGGGGAACGGCCCCACCGGGTGCCAATGTATTAAACCCATCGATGGCCGCGGCAATGCTCGCGGCGGCTCCACCCCCTTGCACATTTGCAGGCCAAAGGAGCACGTGGCAGGGAAACCTGTCGCGAAGCCGGTGCAGTATATCTCGGATGACCGCGCCGGTCGGAGAGGTTACGACGCCGATGACCTCGGGAAAAGTCGGCAACGGCTGTTTACGTTCTTCATCGAAGAGGCCCTCGGCCAGAAGTTTCTTCCGCCTGTCTTCCAACAGTTTGAGAAGCGCCCCTTCACCGGCCATTTCCATTTGCTCTATGACAATCTGGTAACTAGAGCGGCCGCCATACGTAGAGAGCCGACCTGTGACAATGACTTCCATGCCCTCTTCAGGGTAAACAGCCAAGCGCGCCGCAGTGCCTTTCCAGCACACGCCATCAAGGACAGCGTTCTCGTCCTTCAAGGTGACATACATATGGCCCGATCGGGCGAGGGTCAGTCGGGATACCTCCCCGCGCACACGCACGTGAGCAAAAGCATCCTCAACGACGCGTTTAAGAGAGTGGGATAACTCGCTTACGGAGAATACCGGATGGTTATCGCCGCCCATCTCACCGGCTTTCGGTCTGGTCCCAGCCCCAGAGGACGCGTCTATATCAAGCATTGGATCAGTCATGACTCCCGAGTAATTTATGCTACAAGGAGCACACAGTACATGGTCAATGCACATCTTTGAGGGGACAGCCTACAATGAACGTTTTGGTGGTCGGCGCTGGGGGACGCGAACATGCCCTTTGTTGGGCTATTTCAAAGTCTCCAAAGTGCGGCAAACTATACTGTGCGCCCGGCAATGCCGGAATTGCGGCTGTAGCCGATTTGATCGATATCGACGTCGAGGATGTGCCGGCCCTGGTCGCATTCGCTTGTGATTACCGAATCGATCTCGTTGTCGTGGGTCCGGAAGCGCCCTTGGTACTCGGCCTGGTAAACGACCTAGCCAATGCGGGCATTAAAGCGTTCGGCCCGACCCGGGACGCTGCAATTCTGGAGGGCTCCAAGGCCTTCATGAAAGATTTCTTTGCCAAATATGATATCCCAACCGCCGCATACGGCCGATTTACGGAACACGCCGACGCGGTGGCTTATGTCCAGGAAAAAGGTGCCCCCATCGTCGTCAAAGCCAGCGGTCTCGCCGCCGGAAAGGGAGTTATCCTTTGTGAAACCGAAGATCAGGCCATCCAGGCACTGGATCAGATTATGGTGGACCGGATTTTCGGCCACGCCGGAGATGAGGTTGTGATCGAGGAATTCCTGGACGGGGAGGAGGCTAGTTTCTTTGCCCTGGTGGATGGGAAGACAGCCCTGCCTCTGGCCTCCGCCCAGGACCACAAAGCGGCATATGATGGCGATTCTGGGCCGAACACCGGTGGCATGGGAGCATATTCGCCAGCGCCTTTGGTGACGGACGCGCTGGCCCGTGAAATCATGGAGACCATCATTCAGCCCACTCTGGAAGGGATGGCGGCAGAGGGCCGGCCCTACACCGGCGTGCTCTTCGCCGGTCTGATGATTACGGAAGAGGGGCCTAAAACACTGGAATTTAATGTACGGTTTGGCGACCCAGAATGCCAGGTGCTCATGGCCCGCTGGGACTCAGATGTTTTGGAAGCGCTTGACGCAGCCGCCGGGGGTCAACTCTCGGACATTAAACTCTCTTGGAAAGAAGATACCGCTATGGTCGTTGTGATGGCGGCCAATGGCTATCCAGGGCCCTATGTAAACGGCACGGAGATTAAAAGGCTTGAAGAGGCAAATCAGGTAGAAGGTGTCACCGTGCTTCATGCCGGGACAACGGCCGATGGTCACCGTATCCTCGCAGCGGGCGGGCGCGTGTTGGGCGTGACAGCGCTGGGCGAGAGTGTTTCGGCGGCACAGACCCGGGCTTACAAAGCCGTCGACATGTTGGATTGGCCGGACGGGTTCTGCCGCCGGGACATCGGATGGCGTGCCATCGACCGGGCGGACTAAAACGCGCTGAAGGTCATTTAGTTTTGCCGAGTGCCGCCCAAACACCCGGTCCCCAGACCGCGTGAGCAAATTCTAATGCGGCTCTCAAGACTGCCGGAATCGCCTCTGCTTTCTTCTTGTTCTTTGGTTGCGGCCGCGCCATAGAATCAATCGTTACCGCATCGAACGCGACTTCCTTTTTGCCATACTCATACAGACTTGTAACTGACATGATTTCTTCCTCTTTATCCTTCACCTCTGGAAGATCTACATTCACTTGGAAGATATCTCTACGTAAATCCTGATACGGAAGTTCGGTTAAAAACATGGTCGCCGTAAATGCCAATTTGCCTCCTTCCATGTCGCATGATAATGCAACAGTATAGTCAGAAATAATTTGGACATCCCCATCGACTGGATGACGTCCTTCGTATCGGATGTTGTATTCACATTCCGGCAGATCGTCCCCTGCCAATTTTCCGGAGAGCGGTGCAGGAATAGCGCCATCCAACACAGGGGCCAACGCCGGAGCATAAACGAAACCCCAATCTTCTCCCTCCTTGCGGACGGCGACCCAATTTGTTCCCTTTGCCTTGCCTGCCGCCTGAATTCGAATACCCTTCCGCACCCGTCCGACGCGCGGTGATTTTGTCAGCGGCTTTCCTCGGACATTTGCATCCGTCAAAACAATATAGATTTCTGCCGAAGCACCGAGATTTTGGCCAAGAAATTTCGGGCTTTTGCTCTCAGCATGTCCTGGCGCCGAAGCCCAAAGCAAGACCGCAGTAGAGAGAACCGTGCAAACTTTAACTCGAGCACCCACGCGGGCAGACAGTCCGGCAACCAGCCCTATCCTGTGCTGAAGTTTCCCCCGCTTTGCCATCTTGTTGCTCCGGTGCCGTCCCTGTGCCTAGAATTCAATGCGCCGGATCTTATGGATATCCGGTTTTTTTGCGAATTTTCTATCTTGGGTCAAAACCATAGCGGAGACCCCGACGGGGGGCCAGAACAATCCTAACCCCGAAACCCGGGCCGCACTCCCCCGCTGGTCTAAATATCCAAACACGGCACAAATATGCATTTATCCACAGAATATTTCTCAAAATCTAGTAGGATACATTGCTGATAAACGCTAAATGTAGTAAAAGGAACGTGAACGGATTTTCTTGGGTGACGTAGTCAAAAGAACTCGCACTAGCGGTTTTTGCGAGATGACACTTCCAGAAAACAAATCGGAACTCAGGCTTAGGACTATAAAAGGGGTCACAGACATGACAATGCCGCCCAACCACGAATGGACACCCGAACGGGTCGAAGAATTAACTAAACTGTGGGCAACGGGTCTGTCCGCCAGCGAAATAGGACGACGTCTGGGAATCACCAAGAACGCGGTGGTTGGAAAAGTGCGCCGCTTAGATCTTGCCATGCGTCGGGCGCCGACTCAGCCGAAACGCGAGCCAAATGTAGTGACATTGGACCGCTTAAAGGCAAACCAGTGTTCTTGGCCAGAGGGCGACCCTGGGCAGGATGATTTTCGGTTCTGTGGGAGCCCCGCCGTGTTGGGAAAACCATATTGCGAGAAACATTGTGCGATCGCATATGTGCCGCCCAAGAAGAAGCAGAATGCCAACGCAGCCTAGGCCGGCACTATCAAGTTCTTTTGAAATTGAGGGTTCCGTCTTTGGCAAGGCTATCAGCTGTTGTTAATAAACGAGTCATGGCTTCGTCGAGGCGGTAGTCAGGCAACCCCTGACGAAACTGAAACACAAGGTCCTCGACATAGATCTTCATAGAGTTCTCGCTCATGTTGCTGTATAGTTTTTTCCTGAGAGTTAAATCTCTCTCGCTTTCGTGCAAAAGGACGAGAATGTCATCATGAGCAGCCCTACGCATTAAAGCCTGGATGCCGCTATCCTCTGCAAATTTGAGTTTAGCCAAAAAGGCCTGATGACGGGCTTTTTTTTCCTGAACGGTTGTAGGCCTCAAAATCTTTGATAGTTGGTAATGTAAGCACTCCATTTCTCCGATAGAGATAGGGATTGCCGTCTCATCGAAGACCAACTCAAAAATCTCGTCGCTGCACTGGTTGACACTAATATCCATTGCGCGCCTCCCGTCACTTGCATTCTCAACTTGGCTTTCCTCAATTATAGGTAGCAAACTTTAACGCACCATTGACGAAGGCGCAGGAAACGGAGACGGTGCGTTATGAGTTATATGAAGCATATTATCGCCTGTAACCGCCATAATTTGAAGACTTTCAAACCTTTCGTCGTGGACGGGGTGACCATTGGCCATGTTCGTCCCGCGCTTGTCGCAGAGGTGGCAAAATACCCGGAGATCTTTATGGTGTCAGAGCGCCGCCTCACCTTTACCGGCACACTGATAGGATTTGAAAGACGCAGTGCTGCTATGGCACACGTAGTAGCCGACCTTGTGAAACGTGGCCTTCTGCCTCCTGAACGGGGAGAACTCTATCCAGTCGCCGCCACTTTTACAAAGGAACCATTTTTTCAGCTGGACCGGGCCGCAATATCTGCTTTTGGCATCCGCGCCTTTGGGGTCCACGTAAACGGGTTTATTCGCCATGCCAATGGGGCGATTGATATGTGGATTGCGAGGCGGGCGAGAGACCGGATAGCTTATCCCAGCATGCTCGACAATATGGTCGCGGGCGGCCAGCCCATCGGCCTCGGGCTCATAGAAAATGTCATCAAGGAGTGTGCCGAGGAGGCAGACATCCCTGCCAATCTTGCAGCTCAGGCTCGCCCGACTGGAGCAATTTCATACACCTACGAAGCAACGGATGGGCTCAAACCAGACATCATGTTTTGTTACGATTTAGCTCTTCCCGAGGACTTTGTGCCACGTAACACGGACGGCGAAGTTGCGGCATTTTACCGACTGCCCATCGGGGAGGTGGCGAAAATTGTCGAGTCTAGTTTCGAGTTTAAATTTAACTGTAATCTGGTGATCATCGATTTCCTTATCCGGCATGGATTTTTAACGCCGGAACATCCAGATTATCTGGAACTTATTCAAGGCTTGCGCCAATGACGTATGATTGGCAAAACCAAAATAATCGAGATCATATCGCAATAGAATTTAAGGAGAGCAGGATGGCCGACCGCACATGGCAAGTGTACCTTTCCGGCGAGATTCACTCAGATTGGCGAGATCAAATTAAAATCGGATGCTCGGCAAAAGATCTGCCTATCGATTTGGTAGCCCCCGTCACCAACCATGACGCCAGCGATGACTGCGGCGTGGAAATTTTAGGCCAGGAGGACAACGACTTCTGGAAAGACCACAAGGGCGCCCAAGTCAATGCCATCAGGACCAGAACCCTCATCGAAAAATCAGATATTGTTGTGGTCAAGTTTGGCGATAAATACCGGCAATGGAATGCGGCTTTCGACGCAGGATTTGCGGCGGCTCTCGGTAAACCGATGATTATTTTGCACGACACTAATCTAACGCACGCTTTGAAAGAGGTAGACGCAGCAGCACTGGCGGTTACCCAAACGCCAGATCAGGTGGTGCGGGTCCTCAATTATGCGATCAACGGAAATCTGTAGGACGGGACGAGAAGCACCCAAAAGTTACCCCGGAACTCCTGATCTTGTTTTCTCAAAGACCAATCCGTCGCCGGATACCAGCAGGTGTCTCGCCCTCGCCCCGCAAGCTGCGCAAGGTAAGTGAGCGGTCACGCTTGGCATAGCGCCGCCCATCATCGCCAGCCAATATCCGATGAAACGTGTAGTCTGGAACCTGAAAGGCCAGCAGTGCCTGCAAGAGCCGGTGGATATGGGTGGCCAGACGTAAATCCTCTCCTCGGGTCACCAATGTGACCCCTTGCAAATGATCATCCACCGTTACCGAGAGGTGATAACTGGACGGAGTGTCTCTTCGCGCCAGCACGACATCACCAAATATTTGGGGAGTGGCAAGATGGCCACCACCATCTGCCTCCTGCCAGGTCAGTAGCCCTGCACTTTCGCATGCTTTCTCCATATTTAGCCTGAGAGCGAAGGTGTCTCCCTGGGCTACTCTAAAGTCCCGCTCATCATCCGACATGCGGCGGCATGTTCCTGGATAAAGCGGTCCGTCGGGGCCAGCTATATTATGGGGCGCCCTGCCGGCCCGTTCAATTTCGGCAGCAATGTCCGCTCGGGTGCAGAAACAATGATAAATGAGATTTTTATCATTCAACCGGTTAATTGCCTGGCGATATTCTTCAAAATGATCAGACTGCCGGCGAACAGGCTGCTCCCAATCGAGGCCAAGCCACGCAAGGTCTTCGTAAATCGCGTCTTCAAATGCCGTTTTACAACGACTTTGATCAATGTCTTCAATGCGTAGCAGAAACCGACCCAGTTCGCGGCCCGCAGTCTCCGCAGCGAAGAGTGCCGAATAGGCATGGCCCAGATGTAAATAACCACTAGGGGACGGCGCAAACCTTGTGACAACATTTTTATCGATCATACACTAACTTCCAAGAGAGGAATGAGGACATGAAATAACAATGGGCATTCCCGCTCAATACCGGTAAATTTACGCAGTGTTAAGAAAAGAAATGAGAGCAAGGCGCAATGAACGACCTCCCCAAGTTGAACGGTCCAGAGTTCGGCCCCGCAGACGGCGGTGAAATCTCCCAGCTTGTCATTCTGTGCCACGGCCTCGGCGCGGACGGCAATGATCTGATCGGCCTCGCCCCCCATTTTGCACATGTCATGCCAAACGCAAAATTCCTCTCGCCGAATGCACCATTTCCATGCGATATGAGCCCCTCCGGCTACCAATGGTTCAGCTTACAGGAGCGGAGCGAAGAGGCCATGCTTACTGGTGCGCAGATGGCGCATCCCATCTTCGATGCTTTCATTGACCAGCAGCTGGAAACGCATAATCTCACCGAGGATAAACTGGCGCTTATCGGTTTCTCTCAAGGGACCATGATGTCTCTGTTTACCGCACCCCGCCGGGAGCAGGCGGTTGCGGGCGTGGTGGGTTACTCGGGCCGGCTGATTGGCAAAGACCTTACCTCCGAGGAGACCCGCTGTCGCCCCCCCATGGTTATGATCAACGGAGATAAAGACGAGTTGGTGCCGGCCCACTTGCAACCCATTGCCGTTGAGGCGCTCTCAGCCGTCGGCATTGAAATCGAAGGCCATATCCGGCCAGGCCTCGGCCACTCGATTGATGAAGAGGGCATCCGTATTGCCCAAGAGTTTCTAAAGCGATGCTTTAGTTGACATAGTTTCCTTAGACCAGCTTAATTTAATAGGCTACGAGTTGTGTAACAATTATACGAAATATACAATATTTAGGTGTAATTTCAGGCTCATATAGTTGAAAAACCGATTTTCATCGTTATCGTGGGAAGCATTAGGGGAATTAAATCTTGTCAACGGCCCTCGAAAATTGTCCGGCCCTGGTATTGAACGCCGATTTTCGGCCGCTCACATATTTCCCGTTGTCTCTTTGGTGCTGGCAAGACGCCGTCAAGGCCGTATTTCTCGACCGTGTCAATGTGGTGTCGGAATATGACAGAACCATTCACTCTCCCAATTGGGACATGAAGCTGCCAAGCGTCATCTCGCTTAAGGAATATGTGCAACTGTCGCGCCGGCCAGCCTTTACGCGATTTAATGTTTTCCTTCGGGACAAGTTCAGTTGCCAGTATTGTGGGACGCGATTCCCAACCCACGAACTCACTTTTGATCACGTAATTCCCCGGTCCCGTGGAGGCCTTACGGAATGGACAAACGTTGTCGCGGCGTGCTCGGCCTGTAATTTACGCAAGGCGAATAAGCTTGTCCGAGAGGCCGGCATGAAAATACGGCGGAAACCCGTCCAACCATCCAATCACCTTCTGCAGGAAGCTGGTCGCGCGTTCCCGCCGAATTATCTGCACGAGAGTTGGCGGGATTTTCTATACTGGAACTCCGAACTCGAGGCATCCTGACAACTGCCAATATCTAGTGATAATCCATTGACAGTGCTGTTAAAAACCCTATATTCCAGCGCCATTCCTGGGAATGCGGGCCCAAACTATATGTGCCCCGCCTGATCTAAGATTCATAAAAACGCGATCAGGCCTACCGGGACAACAACAACCGGTTAACGAGTGAAAGAGAGAATATTATGACAAAACGCATCCGTGCGAAATATAAGATCGACAGGCGTCTGCGAGTCAATTTGTGGGGCCGGCCGAAATCCCCATTTAACACCCGAGAGTATGGCCCCGGCCCTCATGGCCAGAGACGAAAAAAACAGTCCGACTTCGGACTGCAGCTTCAAGCCAAACAAAAATTGAAGGGTTATTACGGCAATATCAGCGAGAGGCAGTTCCGTCGGTATTATAAGGAAGCGGACCAACGCCAGGGCGATACGTCTGAAAACCTAATCGGCATTCTTGAGCGGCGCTTGGATGCGGTGGTTTACCGAATGAAATTTGTGCCAACCGTGTTTTCATCCCGTCAGTTTATTAACCATGGCCATATCCTTGTGAATGGGAAGCGCGTCAATATTCCGTCTTATAAGGTAAAAGACGGCGACGTGATTGAGGTTAAAAACAAATCCCGTGACTTGCCCCTGGTGCTCGAAGCCGCTGGGTCCCCGGAGAGGGACGTGCCGGACTATATTGAAGTCGACCACGGAAAAATGCGAGGATCTTATCTCCGCCAGCCTGGTCTCGCAGATGTACCTTACCCCGCGCAGATGGAGCCAAACCTGGTGATTGAATATTACTCCCGCTAGGACATTGACGATTCCGATTCCAAAAGAGCCGCCTCTAATTCTCAGAGGCGGCTTTTTTTATTTTCAAACAAGCTCTGATCGTCTTAAATTTGTGGCACTCCAGGATGGTCGGATAAGGCTCCAGAGATCCACGCCCTGGGTCACACAAGATCATTACATGCAGGACTCCCTCAATCATGGCAGAAAATCACTTAGACACTAAACGGCCAAATTTCCTTTTTATCGTCACGGATCAGCATCGGGCGGACCATCTGGGTTGTTATGGCCACCCAGTAGTCAAAACACCTAATATCGACTCCATCGCAGCGCGCGGGCGTCGGTTCGATAAATTTTACGTGGCCTGTGCCATCTGTCAGCCCAACAGGTCCACCATGATGACTGGCCGGATGCCGTCTTTGCATGGTGTGCGACATAACGGTGTTCCCCTCGATCTTCAGCAAAATACTTTCGTCGATCTGATGCGGCTGCAAGGCTATCGGACCGCGCTCATTGGCAAGAGCCACCTGATGAATATGACTCCGCTGGAGCCCCGCTACGGTCGGCCGGAACCGGCCGCAGGTAAAACCCCTGTGCCGAAGGGATTCGAGCATGCAGTGCCGGTTGATCACGATAGTGAGATTTACGACCAAGAGCATCCCAAGAACTGGCTGGAAGGATCCGACTTTCAAGTTACCCTACCGTTTTACGGTTTCGATCATGTCGACCTTCAAACGGGTCACGCAGATCAAGTGAGCGGAGACTATACCCGGTGGCTGGAGACTAAATATCCAAACTCCAATGACCTGAAAGGGCCAGAGAATGCCCTACCGCATGACTACACCGCTGCCCAGGCCTGGCGCACGGCGATCCCGGAAGGACTGTATCCCTCCAGTTACATCACAGAAAAAACTCTTGATTATCTGGATAACCATGTGGCCAACAACGCGGACGATCCCTTCTTTATGATGATGTCATATCCGGACCCTCATCACCCCTTTACGCCGCCTGGAAAATACTGGGATATGTACAAACCGCAAGACATGCCGGTTCCCGACTCCTTCTTTTCCAACACGCAACCGCCGCCCAATGTGGCGTGGGCCCACCAGCGCCGAGACGACGGCAATCAAGTGACGTCGGGACAGGGCCTGTTTGCGGCGGCCAGCGAACAGGAAGTACGCGAGGGGATGGCACTCACCTGCGGCATGATTACGATGATCGATGACTCCATCGGCCAAGTGCTGGGTAAGCTGGAGGATCTTGGCATTGCAGAAAACACTGTCATCGTCTTTACGAGCGACCACGGCGATCTGCTGGGCGATCACCAGTTGATCTTGAAAGGCCCGATCCATTATGACGGGTTGATCCGGGTGCCGTTCATTTGGGCGGACACGCCGGACCGGGTAAACCAGGGCGCGACGGCGGCAGTATCTGGCACCCTGGACCTAGCTCAAACCTTCCTTGATCGGGCCGACTTGGAACCTTATTACGGCATTCAAGGTCGGAGTCTTTTGCCGGAAATCGGCGGGGCGGAGGATCAGGGACCGGGATGCGCCCTCATAGAACAAGAGGATCAGCGGGACTATTTCGGGCTCGACGCCCCGATACGACTTCGCACATTTGTCACCAATCGCTATCGCATGACCATCTACCATGGCCATGACTGGGGCGAGATATATGATCTTCAGGAAGATCCCTCGGAGATCAACAACCTGTGGGATGACCCGTCGCGCACCGGGCTTAAAGCAGACCTCATGGAACAATTGGCACGCCAACAAATGGCCCTGACCGACTTCGGACCATTGCCAACCAAACAGGCCTAGCAGTAGTGACGGAGACTTTTGACTATATTGTCGTCGGTGCGGGCTCTGCTGGGAGCGTCATCGGCGCCCGCTTGTCCGAAGACATGGATGCCCGTGTGCTCGTGCTAGAAGCTGGCGGGCGAGACCGCATGCCACTCTATAAAATTCCCCTCATGGCTGGGATCCTGTTTCGACATCAATATAACAATTGGTGGTACCAAACGGAGCCGGAGCCGGGCCTTGACGGTCGCCAATTGCGCTGGCCCCGGGGCAAAGTCCTGGGCGGGTCTAACCAGCTCAACGGGATGGTCTATACACGCGGGCACCGCCTCGACTACGACACATGGCGGCAAATGGGCAACGATGGCTGGGGTTATGACGATGTCCTGCCACTGTTTAAAAAGACGGAGGACTTCCAGGGACCGAACGCTGCCCATCACGGCACGGGCGGGCCGTTGACCGTCAGGTCCCATGTCATCCGGAACGCACTCTATGATGCCCTCATCGAGTCAGGACGCGCGGCAGGATTTCCAGTGACAGAAGATTTCAATGAGCCTGAGAGGGAGGGCTATGGCCGCTATCATTTCACCATCAAGGACGGCAAGCGCTGGCCCACGGCGCGGGCTCTACTGATCCCGGCACTCTCGCGGCCCAACCTTACACTGCGGACAAAATGCCACACGACGCGGCTACGGATCGAGAATGGTCACGCCAAAGGACTCGACTATGTTGAAAACGGCCAGGTCAAAACCGTAAGAGCGGCCCGCGAGATTGTGCTCTCCGGCGGCGCCATCAACTCGCCTCAACTCCTACTCCTCTCCGGCATTGGCCCGGCGGATCACTTACAGGAAATGGGCATTAACGTCGTCCATGATCTATCGGGAGTTGGCGAAAACCTGCATGATCACCTCGTAGCGCGGCTGCAGGTGGCGGTGCATGGCAACGTGGATCTCTATGATGAGTTCCGCATCGATAAAGCGGCCTTCCATGTTATTCGCGCCTACCTGTTCGGATCCGGTTTAGGATCGAGTTTTCCCCTCGAAGCCGGCTGTTTCATCAAAACCCGGCCCGAGCTGGCCGCCCCAGACATTCAGTGTAATTTCGTACCGGCTTTGATCCCCACCACGCATTTGCCCTTCGCCAAATCTCCGTTCGGCTACAAACATGGGTTTTATCACGGAGTCCATCAAACCCAGCCGGAAAGCCGGGGCTGGTTAAAACTCAGATCACGTGATCCGTTCGCGCCCCCCCGAATGACCGCCAACTATCTAGCGACAGAAGGGGACCGGCGCGCGATGAGGGACGGTGTCAAAATTCAGCGCGATGTCCTGAGAGAAGCGCCGATGGCCAAACATGTTGCCGCCGAACTTCAGCCTGGCCCGAACGTTCAATCAGACAGCGAAATTGATGCCTGGATACGCCGTGTTGGCGATACCGTCTACCATCCGGTCGGCACCTGTAAAATGGGTATTGACGACCTGGCTGTTGTAGACCCGCAACTGAGGATTCGAGGAATAGAGGGTCTACGTGTCGCCGACGCGTCCATCATGCCCATCATCAACGGTTCCAACACCAACGCGCCCACCATCATGATCGCCGAAAAATGCGCAGACATGATCAGGAATGGTTAGATCCCATCACAGCACCAGTAAAACCTTTACCTAAAAAATCGGCCCCTTTCGGGGGCCATTCTTAGCATCCGGAAAAGGTCGCTGATGTCATTCATCAGGACTTTCCTGCAATTCAACACCTTTTTCCCTCAGCATCTCCTGTAATTCGCCAGTCTCATACATTTCCCGGACAATGTCGCAGCCCCCGACGAATTCACCTTTCACGTAGAGCTGGGGAATGGTCGGCCAGCTAGAGAATTCCTTGATCCCCTCGCGGAGTTCCGCGTCCTGAAGCACGTCTACACTGCCGAATTTTACACCGGCCATGGACAGCGCCTGGACGGTAGCAGCGGAGAAACCACATTGTGGAAACATTGGGTTGCCCTTCATAAATAGCACTACATCCTGGTCGTTGATTTCAGATTCTATACGTTCATTGACGGGTTGGTCGTTCATTTCTGATCCTTGTATCACTGTCGTTGCTGTTGCATCTGTTGTTTTTGGTGAACGTTTAAAAAAGTTAAACATGACTATTATCCCTGGGCTATCCCGGCACGCTTGTCTGAAGTGCAAGGGCGTGAAGGTCCGTTCCCATTTTGCCTTGCAGCGCCGCATAGACGAGCTGGTGTTGTTTCACCCGATTGAGCCCCTCAAATTCGGCCGAGGTTACAAAGGCTGCGTAATGATCACCGTCGCCACGCAGGTCCTGAATTTCAACCTTCGCGTCTGGTATGCCTTCCTTAATTAGCCGCTCAATTTCGGCAATGTCCATCGCCATGGGTCTGTTTTCCTTTATTATTGAGCATCATAGTCAGGTTTTTCAAGGTCTTTGAAAAAACGATACATAAATATGTTAGGGATATTACCCAATCAAACACTAAATTTAACGAATAACAGAACTACCCCACCATGTAATCGGGCAGCCAGCCCTCATGCGTGGTGCGGAGCTCGTTGAGCGTTAGGGTCTCAGCGCCCCACACCAACGCTCCGCCGCCGGTCCTGCCGATGAACGCGACCGGAACGCCAGCGCCCTCTGCCGCCGCGGCAAAGTCGACATCGTTCGCGGTCACCAGATAGCGCGCCTGATCCTCGCCGAACGCCCAAGCGTGATCCGCCAGAGTACCCCCGGCGGCTGTTATGGTGATGCCGATGTCGGCGGCGAGGGCCATTTCGGCAAGTGCCACCAGTAACCCGCCGTCGGAAATATCATGACAAGAGGTGATAATCCCTCTGCCGATCTCACGTCGGACGAAGTCACCGATTTTTCGCTCACGCTCCAGATCCACGGGCGGCGGCGCGCCTTCTTCGCGACCCGCGATTTCACGCAAATACAGTGACTGGCCAAGATGGCCCTGGGTCTCACCAATCATATAGACCGCCAAATCGGCGCCCGGAAAAGCCATGCCGACGGCCTGAGTATAGTCCGCCAAGAGCCCGACAGCGCCAATTTCCGGTGTTGGCAGGATAGCCTCTCCGTTGGTTTCGTTATAAAGAGACACATTACCGGAGACGACGGGGACCTCAAGAGCCGTGCACGCGGCCCCGATTCCCTGTATAGCACCGACGAATTGTCCCATGATGTCAGGACGCTCTGGATTGCCGAAATTCATATTATCAGTGATGCCAAGCGGTCGCGCCCCCACCGCCGTCAGGTTCCGCCAGGTTTCCGCCACCGCTTGTTTTCCGCCCATAACCGGATCCGCTAGACAATAACGAGGCGTACAATCAGTTGTGATTGCGAGCGCCTTCTGGGTATCCTTCACACGGATCACCGCAGCATCGCCGCCCGGACGCTGGACCGTATCACCCATTACTAAG
>CAXFCV010000363.1:0-6224 GCA_964000975.1 uncultured Rhodospirillaceae bacterium
CGAAATCGCTGGCATGAAGCGCATTGGACAAGCCATGGCCACAGATACGGCTACCTCAAATGGCTCAAGATTAATTGGTCCGCTTTTGGGAGGGGTAATTTATCAGTGGTTAGGGGGGGCCGGTATATTCTTTATCGGTTGTATCCTCTATGGAATAGCTATTTTCCTGATGAAAAGAGTGGAATGGTCGGGCCAGTCTTCTGCCAGTGATTTGGAACTTAATCTGGTCACTCCACTTAGGGGAGCATGGCAGGCAATCACATATGCCACCAAAAACCGAGAAGTGTTATGTGTACTGGGAATTACGGTAGTCTTTAACATCTGGGGTTTTCCAATGCTCTCGATGATACCCGTTATCGGTAAGGAAGAATTGGGCCTGACCCCAGGGTTTGTTGGGGCGATTAGTGCTCTTGAGGGCGGATGTGCTCTTATTGGCTCTCTGCTCATTGCTAAGATTATTAAGCCGCAATATTACCGCCAGCTCTATTTCCTGGGAGTTTTCGCTCTTCTTACTATTATCTTCTTTATGGGGATTACCCCGGGGTTGACGACCCTCATAATTGGGCTCATTGGCGCCGGATTTGCAGGAGCGTGTTTCTCTACAATGCAATCGACTCTGGCATATTTGATCGCTCCCCCGGAGATGCGGGGCCGCTTGCTAGGTTTGATTACAATATGTATTGGGTCCGGCCTGATAGGCTTTGCCAATATTGGTCTAATGGCAGACCGTTATGGGCCTTCAGAAGCACTTGCAATCATTGCTATTGAGGGCGCCGTGCCTATGTTGGTGATCGGTATAATTTGGCGGCAGCTTCGACACGCCACTAGGCCAACAGCTAAATCAGAGGGGTAGGCTTCCGGCGCAAACCGGTAAGAGCATTTGCCACAATCGCCGATAAAAGAACACTGCCTCCAGCGAGGGTGTAGATACTGGCCGTTTCACCTATGAATAGCCAGGCCCAGATAGGCCCGAGAACCACTTCGCTCATAGATAAAAGGGCCAATTCAGCCGCCGGTACCGATCGTGAACCAAGAGTATAGAATATCAAACCGGCCCCTGCCTGAACGATACCCATCGTCATGGATATGACCAGGTCATTAAGTGAAATGGTTAGACCCACTCCTTGAAATTGGCAGAACGCAGCTGCCACAAATATGGCAAAAAAGCCACCCAATAGAACGGTTGGCATGGTCTCTTCAAGACGACGCCAGCGCAGTGCGACTGTGAATACCGAAAATCCTAGAGCCGAAACCAGGGCCGCTATATTTCCAGCCATATGGCCGACAACAACCCCTTCCCAAACCATTACAGAAATTCCTGCTATAGCCAGCAGCATAGACCAAACTGTTCCAGGACGAACTGTTTCCTTAAGAAAAATCTTGCCAAGAACCGCCGTGACGAAGGGCGCGGCCGCAAACAAAAACATCGCGTTAGCTACTGTGGTCTTCTGTATACTGAAAATTCCGCCCGCGAAGCCAAATACCAATGCAGTTCCGCCAATTATGCCGGCCCATCCGGCTTTTTTTATGGCGCGAAACGGAGCACGGTCAGACTGAAATGAAATTACGATCATCAAAAGGGTAACGAGAGATATAGAGCGATAAAATAGGATCTGCCAGACATCGGCATCATTAATCAGACGAATACCAATGCCGATAGAAGACCAACACGTGCCGGCCAACAAGACCAGCAGAACGCCCCGTCGATAATTAATTCCGGAAACTGGAGAAACGGTCGGCGGAAAACTCATCGTACAGACCCTTATTTCGGGTGGTATGTGTGAAATAAATACAGCGCGAAGATGGTTCAACACACCCTTTAAATCTCGCAATATATTGAGTTCACGTTGGTTTTTGTATTATTAGCGGCCTAGTATCACAGAAAACTAAATCAAGCTACCCTGTCGCCTTTTTTTACTTGGACAGTGCGATTATCGACTGCCGGGAGCATTTTTGCTGGATCACGCGTAACCATGACATCAATTACACTGGGACGATCACGCTCCCCAAAAGCAGCTGTCAATGCCGCCCCTATCTGACCGGGCTCTTCAACCCTGATACCATGACAGCCTAATGCTTCAGCCGTTGCCGCATAATTAGTTTCAGAAAGATCCGATGATTGATACGCACCTTCACCATACATAAGGTGCTGCAAAGCTTTAACATAACCAGACGCTGCGTTATTAACGACAATTATCGTGATTCCAAGACCCATCCGGCGGGCGGTCTCCAGTTCGCCAAGTACCATGTTAAAGCCACCATCGCCAGTAAGGGCAACCACGGTTGCCTCCGGCGAGGCAAGTTTGGCCCCCATAGCACCGGGAAGCCCGTAACCTATGGATGCGAAACCTCGATCCGGTACGAATCCACGATGGGCTTTACGGGTATCAAATAGCAAACCACCCCAATGAGCGGCAAAACCACCATCGGCAATTAGATAGCCATCTTCGGGCAAAACCTGATTCACTTCATTGATAAGACGGGCCATATTTATAGGTGTCTCATCAGAATTAATTCGGTCGGCAACGCTTGCGCGCCATTCATTCATCTTGTCATTAACTTCCTTTAAATAGCCGTCGCGTGCTGCTGATAAAGCAACAGACCGCACCTCTAGTCCTGCCCAAAGATCCTCAAGCCCTGCTCGCGCATCACCCCAAAGCTTCAAAGTTGGAGCGTACGTGCGACCCATCTCCTCCGCGACAATATCCAAGTGAATGAGGTTTTTCCCAGGCTCAGGCACGGAGAAACGCTTTGTGGCAATTTCACCAAGCTTGCAGCCGACCACTAACAAACAATCACTCGTCTCAATCAGATGGTTCGCAATCCGATCATATCGCCCAAAAAGTCCGGCATTTAGGCTGCTGATGCATGCGACAGCCCCCTTTCCAGACATCGTATGAGCAACTGGTATGCCACAAGACTCTGCTAGCATGGTCACGGCTCCCGTCGCATTAGAGAGATGAACACCTCCACCACAAAGCATCAAGGGTCGCTTAGCACGGGACAAAAGCTCAACTGCTTGTCTTGTTGCTTCGGAGTCTGGCCGACAGCGGAGTGCCGGTGCGGACTCATGCCTCGTATCTATTTCAAACGCATCATCAGCAAAATTGTAGGTCCCATGAGCCACGTCTTCCGGTACGTTTACTACGACCGGCCCGGGTCGGCCCGATGTTGCCACCGCATAGGCACGGCGAATAATTTCAGGAATACGCTCCACAGATTCGACGTGCAGTAGTTCTTTGCACGCTGGCTTAAGAATAGATATCTGATCGGTCTCCTGTGTCATATTTTTGCCTGAATGCGCCCGGTGGGAATCCCCTACGAGAACAACAAGTGGTGAACCTGCATTCAGAGATTCGACGAGCCCGGTAACCAAATTAGTTGCGCCAGGTCCTAAAGTGGCGTCGGCCAAGCCAACTCGGCCCGACACCTTCGCGTATGCATCAGCTGCAAACACTGCACAACGTTCGTCATTTATTAAATTATGCCTGAGGCCGAGGCGACGTGCTGCATCATAAAAAGGCAGCAGTTGAAACCCGCCCATACCGAACATGGGGCCCGCCTTAAAAGCCATAAGCATTCGTGCAAGCGCTTCCCCCCCAGTGGTTTCGTTTTGTGTCATATATGTTTCCTTCGTTAACCAGCTAACTCAACAATTGGCGAACAGCATTGGCAATCATTTCAGACGTCACCCGCATCTTATCCTCTAAGTTTGGAGCATACGCAATTAATGACCGTGGAGCACCTAAGCGCCTAATCTGGCCTTTGAGCATAGCTCCAGCTGACTCAGCAACGACTGCTACGACTTCCGCACCAAATCCTCCTACCGCCACAGATTCATGGGCAACGACCAAACGACCCGTTTTCTTTACACTTTTTAGCACAGCTTTTTTATCCCAGGGCCATAGGCTGCGGAGATCAACGACTTCAGCCTCTACTCCCTCAAGAGATAGAGTCTCCGATGCTTGAACGGCAAAATTAGCTGTTTGCGACCAACTCACAATTGTAACATCTTCGCCATTTCTTCGGAGAGACGCCTCCCCTATGCGAGCCTTTTTAGATGTAATTACCTCACCTTCCAAATTCCACATATTCTTGTGTTCAAGATAAACAACGGGGTCATCGCAGTGGATTGCCGCTTTAAGAAGCGAATAATTATCCTGCGGCGTTGACGGACAAACAACAACGAGACCAGGTACATGCGCATACCAGCTTTCAAGGGATTGCGAATGCTGGGCCGCCGAAGAACGCCACATACCCATGGGTTCCCGTATTACCATGCGCGCTCTCGACTGTCCGCCAAACATATAACGCGCCTTAGCAATTTGATTGACTAACTCATCAACAGCACAAAGTGCAAAATCCGAAAACCGCATTTCAACAATAGGGCGGGAGCCAACCAAGGCTGCCCCAAACGCAGCTCCCATAATCGCAGCCTCCGAAATTGGCGCATCGGCGATACGTTCAGGGCCAAATTCCTCCTGCAATCCCTTATACTGTCCAAATACTCCGCCGCGACCGAGATCCTCTCCAACGCACCAGACGGAAGGATCCTCGTTCATCGCTTCCCGTACCGCTTCACGGGCAGCCTCTAAATAGGTGAGTATAGCCATCAACTGAGCCCTTCTTCAGGCGAGCCGATATCCTGTACATCGGTAAATGCCGTCGAATCATCGGGGAATGCCGTTTCAGCAGCTAATCGTAAAGCCTCCGCCATCTCTATCTGAGCCGCTTTGTGGATCGCTGATATCTCGTCGACTTCTACGCCGACAGTTAAAAGCTGCTCCTGCTGACGGTGAATTGGGTCATTATCATTTATATTTGACTCTGCCTCACCTTTGGGACGGTAACTCGCTTGGTCAAAAGATGTATGGCCTCTCTGTCTGTAGGTTATTGAGTGAATAAACTCGGGACCACTGCCCTTTCGTATGCGGTCCGTGCTCTCCGCTATCGCATCAACAATTAACTCCACATCATTGCCATCCAGAGTATTTGTAATCAGTCCCAGTGAAGCGGCTCGGGCAGCCGGCCCATCGCCCCCTGTAACATTGCAGGTCTTTGTAGTTGCTGAGTATTGATTGTCCTCACATACAAAAAGTATTGGTAACTTAAATACTACGGCCCAGTTTAAACCTTCCAGGAAGGGCCCCCGGTTCACGGCTCCGTCGCCGAATATATTGACCACTACCTGATCGCTACCTTTCAACTTGATGCCATGGGCAGCTCCTGCGCCAATAGTAATATTGGCGCCAACCACGCCATTCGCGCCCAGCATATTCACGTTAAAGTCAGCAATATGCATCGAACCGCCTTTACCTCCGCAACAGCCGCCTTTTCGGCCCAGAAGTTCACGCATCATAGCAACCGGGTCCGCTCCTTTAGCAAGTGTATGCCCGTGACCTCTGTGCGTTGAGATCAAATAGTCGTCATTCCGCAATGGCCACATGATGCCCGCTGCTGTTGCCTCCTGACCAAAAGACGGGTGGATAGCTCCTAATACGAGCTTGTCTCGCTCGGCCGCCAACACCGCATTTTCCTCAAATGCACGGATACGTTCCATCATCGTGAGTAATTCTAAACCGCGTTCACGGTCAAAATTATTAAGGATTTCCTCGCCCATCAGCACTCCTTCTCTCATCAGGCTTTCCGACACAAAAAAATTTATTCGCCAAATTGTGACAGCATAACTAAATTCTCAACTATGGATGAGAACTTGCTTTTATTGGATTCCATCACAGATGCCAACATTGATAGTGCGGGCCAAGTGGTGGTCTCCGGGTCTCATGGAGGCCTCTATCCGGCTTCAATCGCCTCAAACTGGGGTGTAAGGGCCGTAATATTTAACGATGCCGGAATTGGGTACAATGAAGCAGGTATCTCCGGCGTACTGAAACTGGCAGATATCGGTATGGCAGCAGCGACCTTAGATTGCTGGAGCTGCCGAATTGGCTCAGCCACCGACGCCGCAGCACGTGGCCAAATCAGCGTTGTAAACAAAGTCGCGGAGCAATGTGGAATATCTAAAGGTATGTCAGTAACCGAAGCTCTCGAGCTTCTTTCCAACGCCCCGGTACCTGTAAAAAAAATCCCGCGAGCATCAGAAGTCCGAAGCGAAATAACTTTACCCGTGTCCGGCCGCTCTATTCAATTGCTCGACTCGGCCTCTTTAGTAAACTCAAAAGATGCAGAAAAAATTGTCGTTACTGGGTCCCATGGAGGCCTCA
>CAXFCV010000364.1:0-2696 GCA_964000975.1 uncultured Rhodospirillaceae bacterium
CCGAACGGAAACGATCCAAAAACGCCAGATCCGAGTCAGATGCCTGTTCAATTGCCCGCTTGATACACGCCTTTTCCAGTAGAATGCGGGTTTCATAGAGGTCTCGCGCGTCAGCCAAAGAAATAGGCAGCACTCGATATCCTTTCCGAGGCATCACCTCGATCAACCCCTGCTCCTGCAGCCGCAACAGGGCATCTCGTACAGGCGACTTGCTAACAGCGTACCGCGCGGCTAGCTCTTTCTCTTGGATCAAGGCGCCAGGAGTGAGGACACAGGCAAGGATGTCTCCGCGGATACGATCATAAACCCCGTCCCGCATAAGGCCCGCTCCACTTCCGCTGTCGCCTTCTTCTTCCCGAATATCTATTTGTTCAAACATTGGCCGATTAAAATATTTCTAAGAACTTTAAATTATCACAAACAGATATCTTTGAAAAGTGCGCAATAGGAGTCATAATCGTATCGAAATCAATATTTTATAATTAAGTATAGGGTATTTTTATAATTTTTTACGTCTATCTGATATTTCAGAAGCGAACTTCAATGATCAAAATATGGCGTTATCCGGCCTTCCCTCTAGACCGGGGACCCGTTACTATGTGAAAAGTCACGCCATGCTGCTGATCATTAACCCTCGATACGGAGGCTCTCTTAATGGCCGATCCCAAACACGTCGACCCTGACGGTGGCACTCTTTATAAGCGTGCAAACGACATGTTCGTAAAAGTCACCACAGCCGATACCGGCGGTGCCTACGAAGTCTGCGAAGAGAGATGCCCTCCAGGATTTGCTTCCCGACCGCACATGCATCCTCTCAACCACGAAACATTTTACATCATTAAGGGCGGCGCTAAATTTTTCCTCGGCAACGATGAATTCGAGGGCACGGAAGGGGATTTGTTCCATATCCCACCAGGCACGCCGCACCAAGTGATTGCCGGTGAGGATGGCATCCACATGCTAATGGTCTATAGCCCCGGCACCACGGAGGCAATGTTCGCTGATATGACGGCGCTATCTGAGGAGGAGCGCGCGGATTGGGATACCGGTGCCGCCGTCGCGGCTCAACATAACACCATCTGGGTCAAGGATTTCCCGACAAACGCATAACAAGACTCTCTCAGCAAAAAGGGTTACTTCTTAGGACGGTCTTCAGGTGACTTATTAATCTACCGTCACGCTGTATCGCGTTCACTGCCCCCTTGGCAGTTGGGAGATGGCATGATCTGACCTCCCCTCTTATCCCATTCCTCTTTGGTCATCGCTTGAATTGAAAGGGCATGGACGCCCCCTGCCAGCTCATCGGCGAGGATCTGATTGATCCGCTGATGGCGCTGCACAAGGCGCTGACCCCGGAAGTCTTCCGAAATAATCACCACTTTAAAATGAGATTCAGAGCCTACTGGAACGTTGTGCATATGGCTCTCGTTGATGACTTCCAGTCCAAGCAAAGGAATCGCATCGACGATCTTTTGTTCAATCGTTTCTTGGGTGGTCATGGTCCTTTTTCCTCTTTTACGACGTCACATCCGGACTTATACGGAGAGTTTCATGTGCCCAACTGTTAAAAGTCCCGTTGATCACCGGCGCCTGTAGCAAGAAGTCGTGCGCGTCCTGGGCTGGGCCGGGCTGTATAGGTTTCAACGCACCTGTCGCTTCTGCAATCATTTGCATGTGCGCTGCGTTCTCAAATAACACGGCAAGGTAGACAGCTTCCTCCAGCGTCCCTCCGACGGTCAGGAAACCGTGATTGTCTAACAGCACAGCTCGTTTGTCTTCCAAAGCTTCAGATATCAGCCGGCCCTCCTCGTCGGCAATGGGCACGCCTGGCCAAATCTGCAAGTGGCCGCAATCCTCGTAAAAAACGGTAGCATCCATATGCGCTACAGCAAGCGCCCTGCCCGTCATGGAGAGCGCCGACGCATAAGGTGGGTGGGTGTGAACAATGGCCTGTACGTCGGGCCGGCTTTTATAAATCCAGAGATGGAACTGCATGCCGGGGTTGGGAATTGCGTTCCCTTCCACCACATCCATCTTGTTGTTGACACGTATGACGGTACTCTGGGTGACGTTCGCAAAACCCTCTTTCAGGGGAGCCGTCCAATATGACTCTTGATCATGACGCACAGTGATCTGCCCAGCCAGAGTTGCGCAGTGCCCATCTCGAGCCAATTTGCGGCACGCAATGGCGAGTTTCAACTGAACCGATAAATCAGTTGATGCCAACTCCATGTCCACAGCGTTTAACAAAGTATCCTCGCTCTCCTGAAACGTCTCAAAAAAGGGGTAATCCCAAATATAAGCATAGCATAACGCTCGGTTGTTCCAGAGCCAACACCATGGCATGGTGGAAAAATTAAATCGCAAACAAGGAACGGCGATGTCCAAAAAAATCAAACTGGAAATCTTCAGCGACTATGTCTGACCCTGGTGTTATCTCAGTACCGGGCGTATTGAAAAACTAAAAGAAAATTTCGACGTGGAGGTGACACTCATTCACTTCCCTCTACACCCAGAAACACCGGCGCAAGGGCAGTCATTGGAAGACCTCTTTGCCGGTCGCGACATGGACATTAACGCCATGTATTTGCGCATGAAAGGACTGATGGATGCAGAGGGACTGGAGTATGGACCACGCACACACACCTACAATAGTCGTCTGGCGCAGGAGCTTGGAAAATGGGCGGACCAGCAAG
>CAXFCV010000365.1:0-1837 GCA_964000975.1 uncultured Rhodospirillaceae bacterium
CCCGGGTGTGTTGAGAGGTGAAACGGGCGGGCTAGTCAAACAATGACTGCATGTCCTGTGCCGTGCTTGGCAACCATGTGGCAATATCGGGAAAAACCACGATGAGCGCAATTAGTAGGACTTGCGCTATCACGAATGGCAAGACGCCCTTGTAGATATCGGCGAGAGCGACCTCTTGGGCCATCCCTTTAATAATGAACACATTCATGCCCACCGGCGGTGTGATCAGCCCTAGCTCAACCACCATTACCACGATAATGCCGAACCAAACCGGATCCATGCCCAATTGTTGTATCACTGGAAAAAAAATCGGGATTGTTAGCAGGATCATGGCCAGAGAGTCTAAAGCGCAACCCATTATCAAATAAATTAACAGGATGATGAACAGGATTGCAGTGCTAGAGAGAGCGAGACTGCCAATCCAGTCACCCACGGCGTCAGGCACGGCGCTAAGAACAAGAAAATTATTGAGCAAGATGGCGCCAATTAGGATCGTAAAGATCATCGCTGATGTTCGCACCGTTTCCATAAGGCAGTTCACGAACACCAGCCAGGTCATTTGCCGGCCAATAAGTGCGAGAACAAGGGCTCCAGAGGCCCCAATTCCAGCAGCCTCCTCTGGAGAGAATATCCCAAGATAAATGCCACCAATGACCAATAAGAAGAGAACGATCGTGCCCCAGACGTCGCCAAATGCGCCGAATTTTTGACGCAGAGTTGTTTTCAACCCCCGGGGACCCATGTTCGGGAATATGCGGGTCATGATTGATATCGTGGCCATGAAGAAGATAACGGTCAGGATGCCCGGCAAAAATCCGGCCAAGAACAAATCGCCAATATTGGTCTCAGTCAGGATGCCATAAAGAACCAGGATTACGCTGGGCGGGATTAGGATGCCAACTGTGCCGCCGGCGGCGATGGCACCGGTTGAAAGCTGGTCATTGTAGTTGAACTTTTTCATTTCTGGCAAAGCGACTTGGGTCATGGTGGCCGCCGTTGCGAGACTTGATCCGCATACAGCGGCAAATGCTCCGCAGCCGGCAATTGTTGCCAGACCAAGGCCCCCTCGTCGGTACCCGAGCCAAGTGTTGCACGCCCGAAAAAGTCCTTCGCTGAGCCCCGAATTACTAGCGAAGTAACCCATCAGGATGAACAGAGGAACCACGCTTAGGTTGAATGTGATCGTTGTTTCATAAGCAGTCTGCCCCAGAAGCGAGAGCGCTGCATCTAAATCAATTAGGAAGGTACTGCCAATAAAGCCCGTTACAGCCATGGCAAATCCGATTGGGAGTCCAATTGCTAATAATGCGAACATGGCCAGCATTACTATGATTGCGAGAGTGATCGGATCCATGCTTTTTATTCGCTAGCCTGAGAGGTTGCAACATAACTTGACGCGTCTTGAAGGCCAAAGGCTACGCGTGCACTGGTAATAAGGTGTAATACGAGGGAGCTCACCATCAGTATGCTGGCAAATGCCATGATAAAAGCCCACGGCCAAAGACTGACCTCCCAAATTTGGGTGGTCTCATTGTTTATCATTCTGGAATGGGCTTGAATAAACAGCTGCCAGCTGATCAGAATTGTTATAAAAAGTCCCACGAGACCCGTAATAAAATCGAGGATGGCCTGAATGCGTGGTCTAAAATTAATAATTAGAATATCTACTCGGATATGGCCTCTGAGAAAGGTCGTATAGCCAACACCCAAATAAATCATAATGCCCATGATCAACTCAGTGACCTCAACCGAACCGGAAATGGGATGATCAAAGGCGCGACCGATGACGTCGAATAAAGTGAGGAACATCATCACAGCCAGTCCTACAGATCCGCCA
>CAXFCV010000366.1:0-3926 GCA_964000975.1 uncultured Rhodospirillaceae bacterium
AGGAGCAAGAATTATATGAAGATCATCTCTCTCGCACCGGAGGTTCTGTAATGGTTGCGCGGATAAAAAAAGGGGACCGGGTGATGGTCCTCGCCGGTCGGGACAAAGGAAAATCTGGGGAAGTCTTGAAGATTTTACCATCCAGAGACCGAGCTGTCGTGCAGGGAGTGAATTTGGTCAAGCGGCATACTAAGCCATCTCAGGCTAGTGGCGCCGGGGGCATTGTCGAGAAAGAGGCAACAATCCATGTCTCAAACCTCGCCCACCTGGACCCAAGCGATAACAAAGTTACCCGCATCGGAACTAAGAAGTTGGACGATGGACGTCGTGTCCGTTTTGCCAAACGTTCCGGTGAAGTGATTGATTTATAAGGGGGTTTGCAATGGCTCGCCTACGGGATTATTTCGAATCAGACATTCGTCCTGTGCTTATGGAACGGATGAGCTACGACAACGGCATGCAAGTGCCCAGGCTAGATAAGATCGTGTTGAACATGGGGGTCGGTGAAGCCTCGCAGGATCGCAAGAAAATTGAGTCTGCAGTTGAAGAAATGAGTTTGATAGCCGGTCAGAAACCGGTCGTAACCCGCGCCCGTAAGTCCATTGCTGGTTTTAAGTTGCGTGATGGCATGGTTGTTGGTTGCAAAGTGACGCTTCGCGGTGAGCGTATGTATGAGTTTATGGACCGTTTAATCAACGTAGCCTTGCCGCGAGTGCGTGATTTCCGGGGGATTTCGGGTAAAAGTTTTGATGGGCGCGGCAATTTTTCGCTTGGGATCAAAGAACAGATTATTTTTCCGGAAATCAATTATGACCGGGTTGACCAAATTCGGGGCATGGACGTCATTATTTGTACCACGGCGGATTCAGACGATGAGGCACGCGAGCTTCTAAGAGAATTCAACATGCCATTTAACAATTAAGTCTTACAGCGACGGAGATATAGGATGGCCAAAAAGAGCGTCATCGAGAGAAATAAGAAACGTCAACGGTTGGCGGATAAATACGCCGACAAGCGGGCCGCATTGAAAGCGATTGCGAAAAGTGAGGCCGCGTCACCAGAAGACCGTTTTAATGCCTGGTTGAAGCTGGCTGAACTGCCACGAAATTCATCCAAGACTCGGGTCAAGCTGCGGTGTGACATCTCAGGCCGTGGCCGAGGTAATTATCGCAAATTTCGTTTGTCGCGAATTGCACTGCGCGAGTTGGCATCCCAGGGTCAGATCCCAGGGATGGTCAAGTCGAGCTGGTAAGGGAGATTGTCGCCAATGTCTATGAGCGATCCTGTAGCTGACCTGTTGACCCGTATTCGCAATGGTCAGCAGGCTAAAAAAGAGTCGGTAACAGCGCCAGCGTCCAACATGCGAGAGAATGTTCTCGGTGTATTAGAGCGCGAGGGGTACATCCGTGGTTTCGAGCGCTATAATGTTCGGACCGGTATTGAAGAGATCAAGATTGAGCTCAAATATTATGATGGGGAACCCGTGATACGCGAGATCAATCGTGTGTCCCGCCCGGGGTGCCGCGTCTATTCAAAAATCAAGGACCTGCCTAAAGTGTATAATGGTTTGGGTATTGCCATTTTGTCCACGCCGCAGGGGGTAATGTCTGACGCGGAGGCGCGCGAGGCTAACGTGGGCGGTGAAATTCTCTGTCAGGTGTTTTAGTGGTCAGAGATGAAGTTGTAAGGGAGCCACATTAGATGTCTCGTATTGGATTAAATCCCGTTTCGATTCCAGACGGCGTTACAGTAGATATTGTCGGACGGCAGATGACCGCGAAAGGCAAGCTCGGCGAGCAGAGTCTCACGTTCGTAGAAGAGGTAGAGCCGTCTCTCGACGGCGACCAACTGAGTTTTAACCCGACGAGCGACTCGATCAAGGCGCGGAAGTTGTGGGGCACCTACAGAAGCCTGGCTCACAATATGGTAATAGGAGTTAGCGAGGGTTTTACCAGGGTGCTGGATATCAACGGTGTTGGTTATCGAGCTGCCATCCAGGGTAAAATCCTAAATTTGCAGCTGGGTCATAGTCACGACATAAATTTTCCTGTCCCAGATGATATTAAAATCGATTGCCCCACTCAGACAGAAGTTGTGATTACTGGAGTGGACAAGCAACTAGTGGGTAGTGTCGCAGCAAAAATACGGTCTTTCCGGCCACCAGAACCTCACAAGGGGAAGGGTGTGAAATATCGAGAAGAGCAGATCGTGCGCAAGGAAGGGAAGAAGAAGTAGCCATGAAATCAAGTAAGCAGCTTTTCGAGCGCAGAGGCGGCCGTGTTCGCGGTAGGCTTCGCAAGCGGGCTAATGACCGCGCACGGTTGTCGGTCTTCCGTTCAGGCCAGCATATTTACGCACAAATCATCGATGATACCCAAGGTGCTACACTAGCATCTGCGTCTAGCCTGGATAAGGATTTGAAAAGCAAATTGAAGAGTGGTGGGTCCGTTGATGCCGCCGGTGAAGTCGGCAAGTTAATCGCGGCGCGTGCCAGGGATGTTGGTGTTGCCGAGGTTGTCTTCGACCGTGGACCTTATCTTTATCACGGCAGGGTAAAAGCCCTTGCCGAAGCCGCGCGAGAAGCCGGCCTGGCGTTTTAGGAGCAAAACGAGATGGCACAATCCCCTAAAGGCGGGCGGTCCCGCGGCGGAGATCGTGATCAACGTGATCGCGATGAACAGGAGTTAATGGATCGATTAGTAAGCATTAACCGTGTAGCGAAAGTCGTAAAGGGCGGCCGGCGCTTTGGTTTTGCTGCTCTTGTTGTAGTTGGAGACGGGCGCGGACGTGTTGGCCATGGTAGTGGCAAGGCACGAGAGGTGCCGGAAGCCATTCGGAAGGCAACAGAAGCAGCCAAACGTAAATTGATCCGTGTGCCGTTGCGGGAAGGACGCACACTTCACCACGATACTACCGGGCGCTACGGTGCTGGTAAGGTCGTTGTCCGAGCCGCGCCCTCCGGAACTGGTATTATTGCGGGTGGCCCTATGCGGGCGGTATTTGAAACTCTCGGTATCCAGGATGTGGTGGCGAAGTCTACGGGTAGTCAAAACCCCCACAATATGGTGAAGGCCACCATCAATGCGTTAGAAAACTTGATGTCGCCGCGCTCGGTGGCTGCAAAGCGTGGCAAGAAGGTGAGCGATATCGTGGGCCGCCGGGATGGCGCACAAGCGAAGGAGTAAGTCGTCATGGCAAATGGTAAAATGGTGACGGTAACCCAGGTAGGTAGTCCGATTGGTAGAAAGAGTGATCAACGGGACACGTTGATTGGACTGGGTCTCAACAAGATGAATAAAACACGGACGTTGGAAGATACGCCGAGCGTGCGTGGAATGATTCGTAAGGTACAGCACCTTGTTCGCGTAGAGGAAAACGCTTAAGCGGGCGTTGGAGCACGGAAGTTGGAGGAACGAAGATTATGAGATTAAACGAACTACGTGACAACGAAGGTGCTCGGAGTAATCGCATGCGGGTTGGACGCGGCGAGGGGTCCGGCAAGGGGAAAACAGCAGGGAGAGGTCAAAAGGGTCAGAAATCGCGCAGTGGTGTCTCACTTATTGGATTTGAAGGGGGGCAAATGCCCCTGTACCGCAGAGTGCCAAAACGCGGTTTTAGAAATCTGTTCCGGAAGAATTATGAGATTGTGAATTTAGACCGGTTGCAGAAAGCCATAGACGATAAGAGGTTGGACGCCTCGTCAACTATCACGGCCGAAACTATGGCCGCTGCTGGCTTGGTCAATAACAATCGAGATGGCGTGCGTTTACTCGGTAAAGGCGTACTGATTTCTAAAGTTACCATCGAGGTGGTCGGGGCCACAAAAAGTGCGTTGGCGGCCGTTGAAAAAGCTGGTGGAGCCGTGATTTTACCTGGACCTAGTAAAGTAGAACTTGAGGCCGCTGAAAAGTCGGCTAAATCCCAAG
>CAXFCV010000367.1:0-5124 GCA_964000975.1 uncultured Rhodospirillaceae bacterium
CAGATGGATGGGGCGATTTTGGTTGTATCAGCAGCTGACGGTCCAATGCCCCAGACGCGTGAGCATATCCTTTTGGCACGCCAGGTTGGTGTTCCGGCGATTGTTGTTTACCTGAACAAAGTAGATCAGGTTGATGACGAGGAACTTTTGGAGCTTGTTGAGCTTGAGGTTCGTGAGCTTTTGTCGAGTTATGAGTTTCCAGGTGATGATATTCCGATTGTTAAGGGCTCAGCGCTGGCGGTTCTTGAAGGGTCTGACCAGGCGACGGGACCAGACAGCATCATGGAACTGATGGCGGCGGTTGATGAGTACATTCCGCAGCCTGATCGTCCGAAGGATCAGCCTTTCCTGATGCCGATTGAGGATGTTTTCTCGATCTCTGGTCGGGGAACTGTTGTGACGGGCCGCGTTGAGGCTGGGGTTTTGAATACGGGCGACGAGATTGAGATTGTCGGTATTAAGGACACGCAGACGACGGTTTGCACGGGCGTTGAGATGTTCCGTAAGATCCTTGATCAGGGTGAGGCGGGCGATAATATCGGTTGTCTCCTGCGGGGCACGAAGCGTGAAGAGGTTGAGCGGGGCCAAGTTGTAGCTGCACCTGGCTCGATCACGCCGCATAAGAAGTTCACTTGTGAAGCTTACATTCTGACGAAGGAAGAGGGCGGGCGCCATACGCCGTTTTTTGCGAATTACCGTCCCCAGTTTTATTTCCGAACGACCGATGTGACGGGTATGGTTGAGCTTCCGGCAAACACGGAGATGGTGATGCCGGGAGATAACATATCGATGACGGTCGAGTTGATCACGCCAATTGCGATGGACCAGGGTCTACGCTTTGCAATCCGTGAGGGTGGCCGCACCGTCGGGGCCGGCGTCGTAGCAAGTATCGTCGAGTAATTTAACGCTTAACCAGCACCCCATTGAGGGTGCTGGTTACTTTTAAGGCTGAGAAAATGGTAGACAGTCAAAACATTCGAATTAGGCTTAAGGCGTTTGACCATCGTGTGCTAGATACGTCGACCCTTGAAATTGTAAACACAGCGAAGCGGACGGGTGCGGAAGTCCGCGGCCCTATTCCACTGCCTACCCGAATCGAGAAGTTTACGGTGTTGCGGTCTCCGCATATCGATAAAAAATCCCGTGAACAGTTTGAAATTCGCACCCATAAACGGGTTTTGGATATTCTGGACCCGACACCCGAAACCGTGGACGCGTTAATGAAGCTTGATCTTGCTTCTGGCGTTGATGTCGAAATTAAACTCTAGGTGGACAGCTCGATGAGGACCGGATTAATCGCACAAAAGCTCGGTATGAGCGCTGTCTTCGCGGAAGATGGCCGTCATATACCCGTGACCGTGCTGCGGGTGGACAACTGCCAGGTCGTTGCTCAGCGCAGGCAGGAAACGGATGGCTATACGGCGTTGCAGTTGGGGGTCGGCACTGCGAAGGTGAAGAATGTATCTCAACCCATGCGCGGGCATTTTGCGAGAGCCAAGGTTGAGCCAAAGAAAAAGCTTGTCGAGTTCCGTGTTACAGAAGATGCCTTGATAGACGTAGGTTCTGAGTTAACCGCCGATCATTTTATAGCAGGTCAAATGGTTGATGTCGCAGGTACCACACAGGGCAAGGGGTTCGCCGGCGGTATGAAGCGTCACGGATTTAGTGGTCTGCGTGCGTCCCACGGCGTTTCTATCAACCACCGCAGTTTGGGATCTACGGGCCAGTGTCAAGATCCGGGAAAGGTGTTCAAAGGTAAAAGGATGGCCGGTCAGATGGGAAACGTGCGAGCCACTCAGCAGAACCTTGAAATTATCTCTACGGATGTTGAGCGGGGGTTAATTTTAGTAAAAGGCTCTGTTCCCGGTTCTGTTGGAAATTATGTGTTTGTGAACGACGCCGTCAAAAAAATATTACCAAAAGAGGCACCGATGCCTGGGGGCGTCCGTGGCGAGACTCTGGTGGATGTCGAGGAAGAGGCGGCAGAGGCCACGGTGGAAGCAGTGTCAGAGATTAGTGCGGACAACGATGATGGCGACCAGAAGGAATAGCGCGTTATGAAATGCCCAGTCATCAATTTAGAGAATAAGAGTGCCGGAAACATCGAACTGGAAGACTCAATATTCGGTTTGCCTGCCCGCGCTGATCTTCTGCATCGCGCCGTTAATTGGCAACTGGCTAAACGCCGGTCCGGCAACCACAAGACGAAAGAACGTGCTGAAATTAAGGGGAGCACGGCAAAACCGTTCAACCAGAAAGGAACGGGCCGCGCCCGCCAGGGCGATAAAAAAGCACCTCATATGCGGGGTGGCGGTGTTACTTTCGGTCCTAAGGTTCGAAGCCACGCTCACGCTTTGACTAAAAAAGTTCGGCGGCTGGCTTTAAAAACGGCTTTGTCGTCCAAACAAGCGGAAGGCAAACTTATTGTGCTGGATTCGGCGATATCTGAAGATGGCAAAACCAGCGCACTTTCGAAGCAGTTCAGGGGGCTAGGTTGGAGTTCAGCGCTGGTTATCGCCGGTGCGGATGTCGACAAAAATTTTGCTCGTGCGATCAGTAATATTCGTGAGGTGGACGTGCTTCCACAAACAGGTGCCAACGTTTATGACATTCTTCGCCGTGACACGTTGGTTCTAACCAAGGATGCTGTGGAGCAGCTTCAGGAGCGATTAAAATGAGCAAATACAGCGGCGCTAGAAACATCACTGTCAGCAAAGAACGTATGTATGAAATAATACGCTCTCCGCTAATCACAGAGAAATCGACCATTATTTCTGAGTATAATCAGGTCAGTTTCCGTGTACCGTTGACGGCGACAAAACCGGAAATTCGGGCGGCAGTAGAGGGGCTCTTCGATGTAAAAGTTAACTCCGTCAATACTCTGCGTCAGCAGGGTAAGGTCAAACGATTCCGCGGCCGACTTGGTAAACGCAATGATACAAAAAAAGCGATCGTCACCCTGGCCGAGGGTAACTCGATTGATATCACCACCGGAGTCTAGACATGGCACTCAAAACATTTAACCCGACATCTCCGGGCCGCCGCAGTCTGGTGCTAGTGGACAGGTCCGACCTCTGGAAGGGAAAACCAGAGAAAACCCTGACTGAAGGCTTACGCAGCAAGGGTGGGCGGAACAATAAAGGCCGTATTACGGCACGTCGCCGGGGAGGAGGTCATAAGCGCCGCTATCGTGTAGTTGATTTTAAACGGCTAAAACATGATGTGCCTGCTACGGTGCAGCGGCTGGAATATGATCCGAACCGTGGTGCTTTTATCGCTCTTATTAAATATGAAGATGGTGAACTGTCGTACATTATCGCCCCACAGCGTTTGCAGGAGGGGGATCAGGTGATTTCGGGTCAGCGCGCTGACATTAAACCCGGAAATGCCATGCCCATGGCCAACATCCCCGTAGGAACTATTATACATAACGTGGAGATGAAGGCCGGAGGTGGGGGGCAGATTGCAAGGTCTGCTGGGACTTACGTGCAGCTTATAGGCAAAGACCAGGGTTATGCGCAGCTGAAGCTGACATCTGGTGAAATTCGTTTGGTGCGAGCTGAGTGCATGGCGACGGTTGGAGCCGTGTCTAACCCGGATAAAGCGAATTCTAAATTGGGTAAAGCGGGTCGTAATCGCTGGCTTGGCAAACGCCCATCGGTTCGTGGTGTTGCTATGAATCCGGTTGATCACCCGCACGGCGGCGGTGAGGGCCGGTCGTCTGGCGGCCGTCATCCTGTCACCCCTTGGGGGGTTTCGACAAAGGGTAAACGGACTCGTAATAACAAGAAAACCGACCGGCTCATCATGCGCCGGCGCCGGAAATAGAGGAGAGGAAGACCAGTGGCTCGTTCAGTTTGGAAAGGCCCGTTTGTTGACGGATATCTCCTGCGTAAGGCCGAGGTCGCGCGGGAGTCTGGTCGTAACGACGTAATCAAAACATGGTCGCGGCGTTCTACCATCTTACCACAGTTCGTTGGTCTGACATTCGGTGTCTACAATGGAAAAAAATTTATTCCCGTTCTGGTCACCGAAAACATGGTCGGTCACAAGCTGGGAGAGTTTTCGCCAACGCGGACTTATATCGGCCACACGGCAGATAAGAAAGGGAAGAGGGACTAAGTCATGGGTAAGAGTGCCACTCCTCGCCAGCTGGCTGATAATGAGGCCCGGGCGTTTTCTAAGTCTATTCGCGTCAGTCCGCAAAAGTTAAATCTGGTTGCGCAGTCCATTCGCGGAAAGCCATGCGAGGAGGCTTTGAACCAATTAACGTTCTCTCGACGCCGTATTGCTGTTGAGGTGAAGAAAGTTCTGCAGTCGGCGATTGCCAATGCGGAAAATAATCAGCAGTTGGATGTGGACCGCTTGGTTGTGGCGGAAGCAACAGCTGGCCGTCAATTCGTTATGAAGCGCTGGAAGGCGAGGGCCCGAGGACGTGTTGGCCGTATTTTGAAACCCTTCAGTAATTTGACCATTGTTGTGCGAGAGCGTGAGGAGACTGCTTAATGGGTCAGAAAGTTAATCCAGTTGGGTTTCGTCTTGGTATAAACCGGACGTGGGACTCCCGCTGGTACGCCAGCAAATTAAACTACGCAGATCTGCTCCATGAGGATCTTGAACTTAGAAGTTTCCTTAACAAACGACTTCAACAGGCTGGGCTCAGTAAGGTGGTGATTGAGCGTCCTGCAAAACGTGCCCGCGTGACTATTCATACGGCCCGCCCCGGGGTTGTCATTGGCAAGAAGGGCGCTGACATCGAAGTCTTGCGTGGTGAACTTGCGAAGAAAACTGGCGGTGATGTAAGCCTTAACATCGTTGAAATTCGCAAGCCCGAGATTGATGCCAAGCTGATTGCAGAGAATATTGCTCAGCAGCTTGAACGCAGGATTGCCTTTCGCCGTGCTATGAAGCGAGCAGTGCAATCAGCTGTTCGTTTGGGGGCGAAAGGAATAAGGATCAATTGTGCCGGCCGCTTGGGCGGTGCAGAAATCGCCCGAACGGAATGGTACAGGGAAGGCCAGGTCCCCCTGCACACGTTGCGCGCTGATATTGATTACGGTACCGCCGAGGCCATGACGACCTATGGCATCTGCGGCGTCAAAGTCTGAGTGTACCGAGGCGAAA
>CAXFCV010000368.1:0-3139 GCA_964000975.1 uncultured Rhodospirillaceae bacterium
CCAGGCGCACCACTTCTCCTCGTCCTAGGATATGCGGCCAGTAGTAAAAATCGTAAACCATTTTGCTTTCTCCAAAACGTAAATCTAAATCTTTTATTGCCTCGACGGGGCATCCTGACTTCTTTAAGAACCCCTCCAGTTATCATCGTCCCGCGCGTGATTAATCATCTGGCGGGCCGCGACGCCATCTGTCTTAGCACCCGAATAGATGGTGCCGAGATAACTCCTTGAACGCGTAAACCGTTGTTTCCTAAATACCTGTAATCCATTTGGGGCTCTCTCAAAGTCGATTTTGTGCTTTAAGCCGGGAGTCGCTGCGAGGGAATTAATTAGGTCACTGTCGCATTCTTCTTTATCAGAAACAAAGCACTGTTTAGGCGCTAGGTCCTCTAAAACGCACCTGCGCCACAATCAGGAAACGGAGAGTAACAGGCCGGAATAAAACGGGCGGATTATAAACTCCTCAAGCCGTCCATTCGGCCTGGGTGATCTTCTACACCCACCACTGCAAGACATACTCGAACGGACCCTCTCGGTTGACCAAATCGGCCCGCTGGAGCTGTATCTTATACCCACCATCGGTTTTCTTGAGGTAATGCCGGTATTTGCCAGTGAAATTGCGCACATCGTATCTTAGATACTCGGCGCAGTGGAAGCGTGAGCGCACGATAATGTCACCAGTAGCATCTTCACTTTCAATGATGACATTGGAGACCACGTGGCAAAGACGATTTTCTGGAGCCTGGCTATGGGCCTGCGGGTGGTTGTTCCTGTTGATGCGCATTTGCATCATGTCCAGGTTTTCCCAGAAAATATTGGGTACTCCCTCGCCATCGATCTGATCCTTGTGTGCCGGCATCCAATAATGGCCGTCCTCAGTAAATAGTGCCAGCCAATCGTCCCACCGTTTTTCATCGAGGATTTCCGCCTGACGGGCGAGGAAGCGCTCCACGGCCAACTGGGTTTCGATGCTCACATTTGCGACTGCGTGCGGATCGGACGCGGCGAGCTTTTCAGCAGCTTCTCCCACTATTTAGCTCCTTCTTCTGCGGTCATGTAATCCCGCCATACATGCATCATATGTCGCAACGGCATTTCGCTCATAGATCCCTCTGGCGATTTCCTGAGATTGCCATCAATAATGTCGAAGCCCGCGTTACGATGGAAACTCACCCAATCGCCGCCTTGGGACTCGAGGCCGTGTTGAACCTTCCACCAGTTAAATAAATCATCCGCGTTCACCATAGTTGAGGGCGAGTTTACAAGGTAATAGTAGCCGAGCGCGCGCTGATAGATCGCCTCTGGCGCCCCCTTGAGACGGAAGTGCCAGATCTCCGACATGGTGCGGGTCGGACTGATGGGCCTTATGGTCCGCAGCTGCTGTAAGGGCGGTTGGATAGACATGCATGGATAAATCAGCGAGTGGTGCAGGTTCACGCCCAGAATTTCCTCTGCCCGTTCCTCGCCGTATGACTCGTACATGGCTTTAACATAGGCATTGGTGTCGGGGTCGTCTGGACGGAGTCCCATATAGCCCTCAAGTGTGCAGTGGCCGTGCGGATGACCCACAGTTCCAAACTTGCCCCACCCGTCGATGCCCAGCCGAGCAAAATCCGATAAAAACCCATATGACAAGGGCGGCGCGCGGCCATCGGCTCGCATATCCCGTTCCGCCATTTGGGCGGCGATACCGGTGGACTCGTGGGTTGCACCAGGGTGCGAGGCGTCCAGCTGGTTCTCCAGGAATATCTTCCAGTTGGAGTGTTGAACCATGTGGAAACATTCTCCTACCACCTCGGTCTCTTTGCCGGGCGCCCGGTCAATGAGCTGATCAAAACCTGTCTTTGCCTCGCCCAATTGTTCTTCCAGGCTTATCCCATCCTCTGCTAGAGAAGCAAACCAGAAGCCCCGGTAACTCGCGGCGCGTGCCGCTTTGGGAACTTGGAACGCCTCTCCATCGATGGTGAGATTGGTGCCATCATAGCCGTCGATGGCTGGGATGTTCTCTAGCTTTCCATCCAAGCCAAACATCCAGGCATGGTAGGAACAGCGGATCCGCTTGCCCGCATTGCCGCTCCTGGCCGAGCACAACTGGGCCCCGCGGTGGGGACAGCGATTATACAGAACATGAACCTCTCCATTATGGTCCCGGGTCATTATCATCGGCTGGCGGCCAATACGTGCGAGATAATAGTCGCCCGGATTTTTGACTTGGCTATCATGCCCCACATAAACCCAGGCGCGCTCAAAGATGCGCTCCATCTCTAGCTCGAATAAATCTTCGTCCGTATAGGCTTTACGGTGTGCCCGGTCCGGTTCCACAAGGGCCGAAATTTCTTCGTTCGTCCACGTCATAAGCAAATACCTTACCCTGTTTTTTGTGAGGATAAATTGATTGCCAGGCGTGGGTCAACTGATGATCGGGGACGGGACCCGATATGATTGCTGTTATGCAGCGCGTTCGGTTCGAACGGAGCGCACCTTTGGTTTGAGATCATCTCGGCAAAATGCATGTAAAAAGCAGGTCCGCTCGCCGATGCCAAGAATATCCTGTGCCACGTCATCTTCCAGATCGGAGTCTATATAAACATGAGTTTCGACAGGCTCAGCCGTCCCCGCCTGGCCAGTGCCGTGTGATGCACCCCCGAGGGAAAAGTGCGTATCCTGTATGATTGCGTAGTTTTTCATGGATTTCTTGGCCATACTAGAATAGCGGCCCATCTGGGTCATGAAACAAAGTCCGATGCCAGCAGAGATTAGTGATGCGGCATCCGGGGCGCGGCCCTGGCCTCCGAGGCCCGGGGCTTCCTCAGACAGATACCGCCACTCCGGCACGGCATCGTGAAGTTGTTCTTTGTAAATCACTTTCACGCCGTCATCGCGGATATGGCAGGTCGTGTGCATGTGCAGAAGGTGCTGGTTTGCAGCCAACCTGGGTCCTTCGTTGCGCGTGATTTCAAGGGAGGCGTAACCTTCTGCTCCTGTGGATAGTTTGCTGATCAGATTATCCGCCGCAGGACTATTTGCTAGAGGCACGAGGTTCGGGAACCGATCGCCCGGGTCCGGTAACGGATCACTGGCTAACGGCGTGACCTGGGTCGGGATAATCTCCTGGTCATTGTGCACCAAATTAAAGAGG
>CAXFCV010000369.1:0-1910 GCA_964000975.1 uncultured Rhodospirillaceae bacterium
CTGGTTGACCGCTGCTGCTGTCGCTTCAGACCCCATCGTCGCCGCCATATATACGCCGTGTTCCCAATCAAATGACTGGTATACAAGGGGGAAAGTATGGCTCAGGCGACCACCAAAGATAAATGCGCTGATGGGCACGCCCGCCGGATCATCCCAAGCGGGATCCGCGCTCGGGCACTGGCCAGTGGCACATGTGAAACGCGCGTTTGGATGGGCCGCAAGTTCGCTGGAGCCCGGTGCCCAGTCATTACCCTTCCAATCAATCAGATGATCAGGAACTTCGCCGTCCATTCCCTCCCACCAGACGTCACCATCATCGGTCAGGGCAACATTCGTGAAGATGGTATCGCGCTCCATCATCTTCATGGCGTTGGGATTGGAACTATAGTTGGTCCCTGGCACAACGCCAAAATACCCGGCCTCAGGATTGATGGCATAGAGCCGGCCATCATCAGCTGGTTTGATCCAGGCAATATCATCGCCTACCGTTCGCACTTTCCAACCGTCAAAGCCTTCCGGCGGCACGAGCATGGCCAGATTAGTTTTCCCACATGCGCTTGGGAAAGCCGCGGCGACATAAGTTTTTTCGCCTTCCGGGCTTTCGAGACCCAGGATCAGCATATGTTCCGCAAGCCAACCCTCGTCTCGCGCCATCACCGATGCAATGCGGAGGGAAAAACATTTCTTCCCCAAAAGAGCATTGCCGCCATATCCGGACCCATAGGACCAGATGGCACGCTCCTCCGGATACTGAACAATGTATTTGGTGTCATTGCATGGCCATGGAACATCGGCCTCGTTGTCAGCCAAAGGCGCGCCAACAGAATGCATGCAGGGCACAAACTCGCCATCCCCCAAAACATTGAGAGCCTCTTCGCCCATGCGGGTCATTACGCGCATGCTCATGGCCACATACGGGGAGTCGGTCAGCTGCACCCCGATATGCGCGATATGCGATCCGAGCGGGCCCATGCTGAACGGAATAACGTACATCGTCCGGCCTCTCATAGCACCGTCGAACAAACTGACCATGGTTTCTTTCATGTCGACCGGATCCACCCAATTGTTGGTGGGGCCCGCATCTCTCTCATTTTTGGAACATACATATGTCCGGTGTTCAACTCGTGCTACATCATCAGGATCAGAGCGCGCAAGAAAACTGTTCGGTCGTTTATCCTGATTGAGCGGGATGAGCGTGCCGGCTTCCACCATCTGCTGGCACAGACGGTCATATTCCTCTTTAGAGCCATCGCACCAATAAATTTCACAGGGTTTGGCGAGGGTTGCCATCTCCTCAATCCAGGTAAGCAGATGCTGATTTTTAGTGCGCTTAATGCCGGTTACGGCCATTCTCTTCTCCTTAATTCCCCGACGAGCTGCGGATGCCAGCCGGGTCTATTTTGTCCGGCGCCATTTCTATTCGAGCGCCCCCAGATAGGTTCCCTGCGGATTGAAACTCTATAATTGGTGCGAAAGGGGTGCAACAGCTACCTGCCCTTTTCCGTCACAAATTTTCAATAAATTTTAAACATCCGGTTCTGCTCAAGATGTACCCGCTCTAAGCGACTGATATGGGCGTCTTTTTCATCATCCCTAGCACCGCGGCACTCTGCGCAGCGCTAAAGGTCACGCGCCTGCTTGGCCAACCGCACTAACATTTTCCTGCAATGCTCCGCATCAGTGACGGACGAATCAAATGGCAACCGGTGGACTGTCTGCCCACACCGTAAATCTAGGCCCTCGGGATCCACCCCGATGAGCGACCAGTGCCGGCCCTGTTTTTTCAATAATTTTGTGCCATAAAGCCAAATGGCTTGTTGATGTTCGGAGTTCATATGTCTGAGAATACTCTCTTCGGATACGGCGATATCTTGCCAATCTGATTTCGAAAGAACAGCCTTCTTCTTGGA
>CAXFCV010000370.1:0-4521 GCA_964000975.1 uncultured Rhodospirillaceae bacterium
GCAAGCTGGGCAACGCTCAGACATGCTTGCAAGTGCAATTGATTTTATGCCGAGCGTTCTTGCCCGTGCTGGGCTCCAGCCTTTTACTGGTGTTCAGGGAGTGGATGTTGTCGGACTCGTCCAGGAAGGTAGGCAACCTGACAGAACCGGCGTGATCATCGAAGCAGACGAACTGCCGGAGAATGTGGATGTGGAGGACTTTTTTAAGGTTCGCACATTTACAGATGGCCGCTGGCGTATGACCCTATGGGTGGAGGAGGATTTCGGGGAGCTTTATGATCGCGATCACGATCCGCTGGAACTTCATAATCTCTGGAACGAACCGGAGTACCATGCCGACCGGGCCCGGCTAGTGGAGGCCATGCTCAAGGAACAATATCGCTATGCCGACCTGATGCCACGGCCGGTGTATATGGGATGATCCAGCCGGGACAGATGAAAACTGGACACGTGACATCTAACTGTCCGCAGTTTTTTGCGAAAGTGTCCTTAATCTTTAGGGTAGTGTTATGACCCTTTGGATCAAATCACCGCTCGCCATTCTAACGCCTGGCGCGGATAATGGCCTTGTTATTGAAAAGGATAAAATTATCGAACTTGTGCCCGCAGGTGCGGGGCCAGCGACTTTTGTCGACGAAATATTTGATGCGTCCGCGCATGTAATTTTACCGGGACTGATTAATACCCATCATCATTTTTACCAGACGCTTACTCGTGCCCATCCCAACGCCATTAATAAGAAATTGTTCCCTTGGCTCAAGACACTCTACCCCATTTGGGCAGGTTTGGAGCCTGAGGGGTTCCGGCTAGCGGTTCGAGTGGCTTTAGCTGAACTTCTGCTGTCTGGTTGCACCACCACTAGCGATCATCATTATGTGTTTCCCAGAAACCTGACCGATGCCGTGGACATTGAAGTGGACGAAGCAGAGGACTTGGGAATTCGTGTGCATCTTACGCGTGGATCCATGAACTTGTCGGCTGAGGATGGCGGGTTGCCGCCAAAGTCTGTAGTCCAGGATAGGGATACAATTCTAGCCGACTCCGAGCGCGTTATCCGGCGTTTTCATGACCCATCGGACGGTGCAATGGTGAGAGTTGCACTAGCCCCGTGTTCACCCTTTTCCGTAACTCCTGATATCATGCTAGAAACCGCGGCACTTGCGGAAAAGCTAGATGTCCGCCTGCACACACATTTATCCGAAACGGAAGACGAGAACGAGTTCTGCCGGGAGATGTTCGGGTGTCGCCCGGTAGACTATTTAGAGCAACAGGGCTGGCTCTTGGACCGCACCTGGCTTGCGCATGGCATTCATTTTAATAACAACGAGATCGCCCGACTTGGCACCGCGGGCACGGGCATTGCGCATTGCCCCAGTTCCAATCATTTGCTGGCGAGTGGACGGTGTCATGTCCGCGCTTTGGAAGCAGCCGGCGCTCCCGTGGGTCTCGCCGTGGACGGTTCAGCGTCACAGGATTGTTCCAATCTCATTCAGGAAGTCCGGCAGGCCATGTACCTGCAGCGGCTGCATTACGGGGCAGAGGCGATTACCCATTTTGACGCTTTCCGCTGGGCTACAGAGGGCTCTGCCCGATGCCTAGGTAGAACCGATATCGGAACGCTCCGAGCTGGGACCCAAGCAGATTTAGCGCTATTTGAACTGGACGAGCTGCGGTTTTCTGGTGCCGGAGACCCCCTCGCAGCGCTTGTATTATGCGGTGCTCACCGTGCTGACAGGGTTATGGTGGCGGGAAAATGGGTGGTAGAGAATGGCATCATCCCCGGTCTTGATATACAAGAACTTCGGCAAGCTCATCACGCCGCCGCCATGACTTTGCAGGGTTTGAGCTGAGATCACCATCTGAGCTCTAATTTCCCTCGAAAACGGGTTTTTCCTTAGCGACAAAAGCATGGTACGCGCGCGCAAAATCCTTAGTTTGCATGCAGATAGCCTGGGCTTGAGCTTCAGCTTCAATAAACTCATCAATGCCCATATTCCACTCCTTATTAATCATCATCTTGGTGACGCCGTTGGCAAAAGTGGGACCATTGGAAAGCCGTGTGGCTGCCTCCATCGCGGCCACATGAAGTTCATCCGGCGTTGCTAATTTGTTGTAGAATCCCCATCGCTCAGCTTCTTCGCCAGCCATCGCTCTGCCCGTGAATAAGAGTTCCGAAGCCCTCCCTTGACCAATGATGCGGGGTAACATGGCGCAGGCTCCCATGTCACAACCAGCGAGCCCGACTCGGTTGAAGAGGAAAGCAACTTTACTGCGCTCGGTGCCGTAGCGAATGTCGGCGGCCATAGCGATGCAGGCGCCCGCTCCCGCGCAGATGCCGTCGATGGCGGCAATCACCGGCTGCGGACACGCCCGAATGGCTTTCACCAAATCGCCTGTCATTCGGGTGAATTCAAGAAGCTCATCCATTTCCATGTTGATAAGCGGGCCGATGATGTCATGTACGTCTCCCCCGGAGCAAAAATTTTCACCCGTACCGGTAAAAATTATAGCTTTGATGTCTTTCACATCCACTAGATGGCGGAATGTATTGCGGAGCTCTGCATAGCTCTCAAGGGTCAGCGGATTCTTCCTCTCTGGTCGATTTAACGCCACGGTTGCTACTTTTCCATCCACGGACCAGTCAAAATGTTTAGGTGATATATCGGCGGCATTCATATCTTATTTCCTCTTCGAGTTTGGGTGTCTTGCGGACGATGTACCATACAGTTAGAACATCTGAAAATAGAACTCATGTTCATTGCCAGGATATCAATGAAAAAGTTTACACTCCCGATCAAAGTTATGTTCAGTGACTGTGATCCGGCACAAATTGTCTTCTATCCAAGATATTTCCAGTGGTTCGACATAGCTACGCAAAGAATGTTTAACGAACTCGAGATGGAATGGTCGACTTTCTGGCCAGAGTGGGGCATTGCCGGTTTACCTCTTGTCGATGCGTCAGCAACCTTTAAGGGGCCAGCCCGAATGGATGATGAGATTAGCGTCATATCCTGGGTTGATGACTGGAAAGAAAAGACGTTTATTGTTCGCCATGATGTAATCAAGGGCGACGAAGTCATTATTGAGGGTAAGGAAGTGCGCGCCTGTGTTGCTACAGATCTCGACAGTGGCAACGGTATTAAGGCCATCCCAATACCTGAAGACGTTATTGCTAAATTTAGCTAGCTATCTAGAAAGGCTTCCAATGTCGAGATCAAGGCTAGGTTTTCTTCTTCTAAGCCAACGGAAATTCTTAAAAACTCGGGCATGCCGTAATCGGCCGCTGTTCGAGGAATGATGTTGTGGCTCTCTAAGTATGCCTGAGCCATTTTTGCCGACTTTTTTGGGTTGGGAAAACGTACGGTCACAAAATTGCCTACGCTTGGCAAAGGCTCTAGACCCAGGCCGGTCAGTTTATCTGATAATTTTGGGAGCCAGCTATGCGTATGAGATAAAACCATGTCTGTATGGTTGGTATCTTCTAGCGCCGCAACGCCAGCCGCTTGAGCCATGCCGTTGATCGTGAAAGGAAGGCGCACTCTGTTAAGATTTTCTGCAATCTCCGCTGGCGCATAAACCCACCCAAGTCGAAGAGCGGCTAGGCCATAAACCTTTGAGAACGTTCGCAAAACAACGATGTCATTTCTGTCTCGTGCTAAATCTAGTGCGTTTGGCGCGCCAAGACCCTCAGAATATTCCACATACGCATCATCTATCATAAGGATTACGTAATCGGGAAGTTCCTCTCTCAGTCGTAGAAGTTCTGTTGCGTCCAGGTAGGTGCCGGTTGGATTATTCGGGTTTGCGATGTAAAGAATTCGTGTCTTATCAGATACAGCAGCTAATGCATTGTCGACGGAAAATGTATAGTTATCCTCCGCCACCACGACGGGTTTAGCATTAACCGCGAGCGAGGCTCGCCGGAACATGATAAAACCGAACTCAGAATACACAATTTCATAACCATTTGACGCATAGCCAACAGCAAGCCCGTGTATTAGTGTATCTCCTCCATTGCCGCAGACGATACGATCACTTTCAAGATTAAAATGATCTGCAATAGCATTTCGCAATTCGACGGAGGCCATATCCGGGTAACGATTAAGCTGTGTTTGTCGCTTAGCCAGTGCTTCCAAATCCTTGGGACTTGGTCCGAACGGAGATTCATTAGAGGCTAAATTAATCAGTGAACCCTCTAATTTCCTGCCGCCAGCACGAACGACAAATGGCGGCATGGTCGAGAGATCGAAAGCAGTTTCAAATTGTGGCATTGATATAACCGTTATCGTTATTATTGGTGCAGTATTTGGCTTAGAAAATGTTGTGCACGATCTGATTGAGCGCTATCGAAGAAAGCTTCTGGCTTATTCTCTTCAATAATTTGTCCTTCATCCATAAAGATTACACGATCGGCAACTTCTCGGGCAAAACCCATCTCGTGAGTTACAACCAACATGGTCATTCCCTCACGGGCCAGATCTATCATGACATCGAGTACCTCTTTAACCATCTCCGGGTCGA
>CAXFCV010000371.1:0-3062 GCA_964000975.1 uncultured Rhodospirillaceae bacterium
CCGAGAACACCAATCCAGCGCCGCCCATGGCCAGGCTACCGAGATGCACCAAATGGAAGTCGCCAACCGTACCGTCCTCGGACATATACATGTCCATGGGGGACACAACGACCCGATTCGCCAAAGTCATGTCCCGTAACGCAAAAGGTAAAAACATAGGTGGCAGGCTCTCCCGCACACCGAACTGCCCGGCAAACCAGGCTTCCATATCCGAGATAAATCCATCGTCCCGAAGGCGCAGGTTTTCATGGGTGATCTGCTTGGACCGGGTCAACATGGAATACGCGGCTTGGATCGCCTCCATCTTCCGATATCGCCTTGCATTCTCTGTCCACACAACGCTCACTTCCGCTGCGTGCTGAGTGATCTCCACCTCTGTCCGTCGCGCCGCCTCAAATGCCGCCATTGAACCCTGAACATCCCCCACGGCCTGACAAGCCTGATATAGAGCGATCGCGTCTTCCATGGCGAGTTTAGTACCCGATCCTATCGAATAGTGTGCGGTATGCAATGCGTCTCCGATGAGTACGACATTGTCATGGCTCCAGTTCTCGCAGCGGATGGTGGGAAAGGTACGCCACACGGATTTGTTGGGAACAAGTGTGTGGCCATCCAACGTATCGGTCCATAACTCCTCCATGTAAGCGAGTAGGTCCGCCTCGCTCAGATCCTCAACCTCGTCTTTGGCGTTAGTCCAGGTCGGTTCTGGTGCCTCGATGATCCAGGTGGATAGATCATCGTTATATTGATACGCGCCAAGCACCCAAATGCCGTGCGCATTCTCGGCAAAGTCAAAGGTGAAAGCCGCGTGGGGTTTAGTTGTGCCGAGCCACACGAACTTATTACGCCGCCATTCGAAGCTTGGTTTGAATTTATGCTCGTAGGTCTGTCTGACGATACTGTTAATTCCATCTGCCCCGACAATCAAATCCGCGTCGGCATAGGGGGACAAGTCGCCGATATCCGCCTCGAAATGGAGAGAGACCCCCAAGGCACGCGCACGATTTTGGAGGATCATCAGCAACTCCCGGCGTCCGCAGCCACAGAATCCGTGACCGGCGGTCCGGATCGTTTCTCCCTTCCAAACAAAATCAATTTCATCCCAATAAACGAAGGCGCGGGTGATTTCGTCATAGGTCTCAGGATCGTGAGAGAGAAAATTATCGAGAGTTTCATCGGAAAAGACCACACCAAAGCCATAGGTTTCATCGGCGCGGTTACGCTCATAGACGCTGATGTCGTGAGAAGGATCTGCCTTTTTCATGAGAACGGCGTAATAGAGACCTGCTGCCCCACCGCCAATGATGACAATTTTCATATTCTATTCTTTACTCCCGCATTCCTAATAGTGGATCTTTGGCAATAAGGTAATAAACTAACCTTCTAAATGCCAACCTGATAAAAATGGACCTACACTCGTAAGGAACACCTACGATGGCCGACCGACTGTCCCTCAAAACCACTCGGTATTTTATCCGATTTAACCAGAACAGACGAAAGAGAGTTATCCTCGAACATACAAAGCGCGGGAGCCGGATTCTAAAACTTCGCGCTTCCTGGAAGAGAGGAAATAACGATGGCATCCAATAACCCCCCCTTAGTCTACGATGATTTTCTACCCTTCTTCCCGGACGCCTCGGGTAACGATGTGAATGGTCTGGGGGAAAAAGACATCCGCAGGCCATCCCCTTTCTTTTGGCACCCGCCCGACCAACACGCGTTCGGAGAGCTTCAGCGCGAAGTCATAGGGATCCAGAGACGGTCCCCTGAAATCACGGAACATTATTCCCATCATGCCCCCCGTGGCCCGGCCCCTGTTGAGAAATCCCAAACCAAAATCGAAAAATCATCACAAGACTGGACCGCGGAATTGAAGGCCTTTGCCCACGCCCACGAATGTGACCTTGTCGGGATCGCCCCGATGGATCCACTCTATATCTACGAAGGCTATGAACTGACACACCCGTGGGTCATCGTTGTCGGCGTCTCCATGGAACATGCAGAACTCGACAATTTGCCGCCATCCCTCGAGAACACGAGCAACCCTGTGGAAGTGGCGCGTCAATATAACCGGGCCGCCCGGGCATGCCGGGAAGTAAACAATTTCATTCTCTTACAAGGATATGAGGCCAAAGCCTGGCAGGGGCCCTTTGCATCTGCCTTAAATATGATGCCAGCAGCCATCCAGGCGGGGCTCGGCACGCTCGGCAAACACGGCTCCCTTATTAATGAAAAGTTCGGCTCGTCCTTCCGGCTCTCCGCTGTTACCACGGACATGCCTCTGGTGGCAGACACACCAAAGGACATCGGCGCCGAAGACTTTTGTGCAAACTGCCAGGTCTGTGTCAAAGCCTGTCCGCCGGGCGCCATTTTTCCAGAAAAACAAATGGTGCGGGGGGTGAAAAAATGGTTTGTCGATTTCGACAAATGCATTCCCTATTTCGGCGAAGCATTAGGTTGCGCTATCTGCATCACCAAATGCCCGTGGTCAGCACCGGGGCGGGCGCCAAGACTCATGCAGAAGATGTTGGGCAGACGGGAAACATTAAAATCACGACAATGACTCCTCCCTCCCCGGACATTCCTGTCATGCCGGCAGATGAGAGACGGGGTAGGGCAGGCAACATAACGGGACCGAGAACGCCTCTGAGTCCAGCAACGATAAGTAAAAGACGGCGCCTGATCGGCGCTTTCTTCCATTTGGCGGAGGAATCTGCCTAGTTTTTGGCTTTGTCCACCAGCGCGTTCTCAGTGATCCACGGCATCATGTCTCGAAGTTTCTGCCCGACTTTTTCAATATCATGATCAGCCGCGCGGCGGCGCATGGCTTTAAATCGTGGCGCCCCAACTTTGTTTTCCATCATCCAGTCCTGGACAAACTTGCCGGACTGAATGTCTTCTAAAACCGCTTTCATGCGTTCCTTGACCCCGGCATCAATCACCCGGGGGCCGCTCATATAGTCGCCGTATTCCGCCGTGTTAGAGATGGAATACCGCATGTTGGCAATGCCGCCTTCATACATCAGGTCCACGATGAGCTTCACTTCATGCAAGCATTCGAA
>CAXFCV010000372.1:0-2293 GCA_964000975.1 uncultured Rhodospirillaceae bacterium
ATAACGACCGCCAGCAAGCACCGTCCCCTGGGCGCCGAGGTCGGTAGAGGTAAATTCAAAGGCGGTGTGACAGTAATAATCCATACCCCGAACTAGCCTGTCATTGAGTTTATAAGGTATCGAAAGACGCGCGAGACCCTCTTGGAGGTCTTCAAAGAAATGGCGGGAGGCCCCATTCAGACTGTCTTTTAACAGCGGCGCATCGGCAATGATACGTCGGTCACCTTCGTCCTTAGAGTCCAGGATGCGCAACGGATTCTTTTCGAGGCGTGTCCGGCTGTCATCTGATAGGTCGTCCTTGTAGACCGCAAGATAGTCCAAAAGCTTGGCCCGGTAGGAGTCCCGACTTTCCAAGTCTCCTAGCGTGTTCAATTCGAGTGTGATGATGTGATCCATCCCAAGCGCCAATAAAAAATGATGAGCGAGCGCGATTACGTCAATGTCGGCTTGCGAGCCGGCGACACCCAGGAGTTCGACGCCTACTTGGTGAAACTGACGGCGCCGACCCTTTTGTGGTCTCTCATAGCGGAACATAGGGCCCCGATAGAAATATTTGAGCGGCAGATTTTGTGCGAGGCCGTTGGATATAAGTGCACGGGCGACCCCGGCAGTTCCCTCTGGACGTAAAGTCAGGCGATCGCCACCTCGGTCCTTGAAGGTGTACATTTCTTTCGTCACTATGTCTGACGTTTCACCGAGCGTTCTTGAAAAGACGTCCGTGAATTCGAAGAGAGGAGTTGAAATTTCTCCAAAGCCATAAAGTTCTGTGATTTGAAGAGCTACGCTCTCAACATGCCGATGCAACCGGTTTTCGTCCGGCAGGATATCCTGGGTGCCTCTGACGGGCTGCAGATTGTTTTTTTTCGGCGTCATTATGGGTAACGGCCACTTCATAAAATTGAGTGGTCCAGTAGTTGGACAATAAAGACTATAAATTATTTCAGGGATGGCCAAAAGGCCGGACCGGGATAAATAAACTGTTAGATGGCGTTATTGTTCGACCGCCGTGCCTTCTCTCAACCGATCAGCATTTAAAATGATGTTTTGCCGAGTTTGCCCGAGCTTACCTAATGGAGGTACGTAGTCGCCGTCCACGCTTACATCCAGCGCTCCCGCGTTGCCAGTCATGAGGCCGAGACCTGGCCGGCCGGGAACCTCGTACATATGGCCTTTCAATAACACCTTAGACAAAATGAGTTCGTTGGTGTTCAGATCGCGGACCTGAATCCAGCTTGCTTCCCTCGCTATAAGCTTGATACGAGAAGTCGTTTCGACAGCCGGTTCTTCGGCCCGTGATGCAACTTCGATTGCCAGCGAAGTAGTGGCCGCTTGATCAACCGGCGTTGCATTGTCAACTTCAGCCCGCTCTGCGATGGCATCGGATGGCGTGTCAGGTGGCGTTAAAGAAGAGTTATCTGCGGTGTCTGGGCCGACCTCGGTCAATGAACGGTTCACTTCAGACGCGGTATCGGTTGACGGGGTTGAGCGTCCGATATCTGGGACATTTATAACGACCGGCTGTGTGCCGGCAGAGGGGGCAACCGCCTCCCCCTCCAGACGGGACCCGGGTTGCCTGCGGGGAACTGGCGCTGCCGACGCGGAACTGGCGTCCACCAGCGCATTTTGGTGGGCTTGTCTAGAGGTGGATGTTCCAGAATTGGCTGACACAATATTGCTCGCGGGTACTGGTTGCACGATGTCTGAGACGACAACATCCCGCGACGAGAGGAAGTACCAACTGCCATATCCAACCACGGCTACAAGCAATCCCAACATCACGATGGCACCCCCGGGAACACCATGTTCAGGGATGATTGCAGGGAAGACTAAGTCTGCATCATCAGATGGCCCTCTTTCCATCGATTTAAAACGGCGAACAATTTCTTCGCCATCCAAGCCGAGATGCTCGGCATAGGTCCGTATGAACCCGATGGCATAGGTGTTGCCGGGTAGTTCGTTGAAGCGCCCTTCCTCTATTGCCTCTAAATGTACAAATCGAATACGCAACTGATCCGCAACATCGCGCAAACCCTCTCCGCGCCGAATACGGGAGGCCCGCAACAACGCGCTAATATCAGCAACGGTTCCGTTGCTAGTTTCATACGCCATAGAGGGATGAAGTCCTGAATTCATTTTTCCCAACGACCTTAACGTTTATCTGACCGCCTCGGGTCATTAATCTTCCAAATGTAAGAACTGGTTGAGAACATAAGCACCGAACATCACACGTTGACACTTAATTTTTCCCAAGAATCAATTGTTTCCGCCTGATTCGTAAATTTATAGTTAAGAT
>CAXFCV010000373.1:0-7087 GCA_964000975.1 uncultured Rhodospirillaceae bacterium
CCATCGTCTCAGTTCGCGCTGGCTAAAAGATTGATGGAAAACTGCAGCAACGAGTGCCCGCAAATAATGGAAGCGATAACCCTCCTGGAGGCGGCATCAGGCGCAGGATATGACAAGGCAACGGAGGCGCTTGCCGAGATCTATTACGTCGGTATTGGCGTTGCAGAGGATGAACAGAGAGCCCTGCCCTTTATCATGAAAGCGGCAAAAGCGGGGCTCAGTGCCTCTCAACGTGTTCTGGCTCATTTGTATAGTGAGGGAAAAGTCGTGGAGAAAAGCCCTGAGCTAGCCTTGGAGTGGAACGAAAAGGCGGCTGAGAATGGCGACTTCCGGGCCATGGCTCGCACAGGGTGGATGTATATCCGCGGTGAAGGTGCAGACATCGACAGGGTAAAAGGCCTTGGATATCTCTGGATTGCTGCTCATGCGGGCGATGGCCCAGCACAATGTTTTCTCGGTACGGGCATGTTGAACGACTGGTTCGACACCTCTGACAGATTAAGCGGTCTGATGTGGCTCAAAATGGCCGCAAAAACAGATGAGCGGTGTGCCGAGCTGGTCCTAGAGAAACACTACTCTGAGCTGTCCCCCGCGGAAGATGCATTGACGGACCGGATGGTGGAACGTTGTAGCTCCGCATATGAGTGCGGTTCCAAACCATGGGAATGGGGAAGCGTTCGGGGATGACCGAACGCCTCATATTGCACCGTCAGATACCTGTGTGCATCGTTCCCGGGAGTGATTAGACAATGGCAAACAGTGGCATTCAGTGGATTGATTACACCTTCAATCTGGCGGTGCGGTGGCTTTATGCCTGCGCCGACGTGCTGGGCATCACCTATGAAGAAATCAATGTCTGGCTGTTTTGCATCTTATGGCCCCTCACAAGCACCGCCATGCTCATTTGGATCCTTGTGCTAAGACGCAAAAACCGCGCCCTGCGTCGTGTTCTTGACTTCCAATAACCCGTCAATTACAGGGCACAGGCAACGAGAGCATTGAACCAGCAAGCCAAGAAGCTCTCGCAACAATATCCGTGTCTGGGATTTCGCGGGTCCGGGGAAGAGGGAGCCTCACTCCCCCTCCCCCGTTCCATCAGTGTCTGTAGCAGCTCCAAAGTCGAAGCAAATCGCCATGGGTGAGGTCCAGAACGACGTCATATTGCCGGTCGCTGTGAAAGTATAGAACCTGGGCACCGTCTCTCCCCATATCCTGCGGTTCGAATATGAAGACATCCAGTGTGTAAAGTCGGTCGTTGATCACAGAACAATCCTGCAAAAAGGTTGTCCACTTCACGTCGGGGTCTTCCACGTATGCCCCCATTCCTGCGGCATAGTGAAGTTGCATCAACAACTGACAGGCCCAGACCAACACCTCTGCGGGGTATCCCCGCTCCAAGGCATGGGTTACCGCCTGCGTGGGTAGGGCATGCATTTGGGTACACCTCTCCTGCTAATAGACGCTCAAGACGAGCGCCTTTCGAATTAGAAGGCAGAAAAGATGATCACAAATTCCGGGAGCTTTTGGCCCAACTTATAAATTTTTGGATGCTACTTACCTACACCTTTTGATGGCTTGATTTCAAGGCCACTGCGCCGCAAGGCGGCAATCAGTCTCTTCCTGGTTTCTTCCCTGCTCATTTCTGGCGTTATCAATGCGAGGTGTATTTTCTTCTTACTCATCGGAATAAATCCTTTTCTCAACCTTAAGCCCATTGTCTTTGTTGTGGAGGCCCCAAGCCGCATGGCCGGATAGCCCCCACAACCATTATCCACGTCTCGGAATAGCCTTTTGCCTATTCCTCGAAGACCTTCTCACGAACTTCCCGCACATGTTTGCAATTGCCCCTGTAGGTGAACCCCGGACAGGTGCACTCAAGATGTCCCGCCCGTCCAAAGGTTACGTGATAAACCGTGGATGGATCCCGTGAACTGGTGAACTCCCATTGGCCTGTCTCGGCAATCGGGGTTTTATCGGAGGCGGTTCGTGGAGCCGCTGCCGCCAGCTTCTCGATGCGCTGGGCTGCATCGCCGGTTGCGCGAGCAGCCCTCGCCTCCTCCATCAGCGCAGGTCCAAGTTTCCTTAGGCCATCCTGGATATCTGCGAGTATGCTGCCATCCGGCAGCTCTTCCGCCTCGACTGCTGCGATCAGTTTCATCTTCTGCTCAAGCAACTCCGAGATGTAACCATCCAGCGTTCCTGCAGCGAGGAAATACTCGACTGTGACCCTGCTCGTCTGTCCTAGACGGTAACAGCGATCTTCCGCCTGCGCATGATTGGCGGGCACCCAGTCCAGGTCCTGAAAGATGACATGCGTCCCGGCGGTCAGCGTGATGCCGACGCCCCCCGCGATGATATTGCAGAGGGCAACCCTCACCGTGTCGTCTTCCTGGAAACGATCCACCGCCGCCATTCGCTGCTCTGGTGTGTCGGACCCTGTAATAGTTACGGCACTATCACCCAGCTTCCTTTTGTGGCGCTCGATGCCATCACTGAAGCAGGTGAAGACAACAACCTTTTCGCCGCTGCCAACGACGTCACGAATTCGTTCCGCGACGGCCCCCTGCTTGGCCTTGTGCAGCGCCGTCCTGACCTTCATCAGCCTAGCCAGGAACTCAGTGTCATTTGGCTGGGAGGGATCGGTTCCGGCATACCAGGTAAGGAAACCTTCCACCGCGTTGAAGGCGGCCTTGCTCCCCGAAATGTCCACCGGCACCCAGCTGCGGATCTTCGGTGGCAGCTCAAGTACCTCCTCCTTCTTGCGACGGATGGAGACCTCCTTCATCAGCCGATTCAGTTCCTCGAGGTTGGAGGCACCTGTGGTCACCCAGCCATAGTCATTCCGGTATGCATCGCAGTAACGCTTGGCAAACGACAGGAATGAACGTGCTGACGGGTGTCCAACGCAGCGCAGAAGATTGAACAGATCCTTTGGCCTGTTGGTCATTGGTGTGCCTGTCAGCAGGAAGACAAATTCAGGCCCTATGACCGGTGCAGTTGCATCTGCCTGCACACCCAGCAACTTCAGACAGTGATTTGTTCTCTGGCTCGCATTTTTGATGAAGTGTGCCTCATCCAGAATGACACCTGACCATTCGACCGCATGCAGACGATCCGCGTGTTTGCGCAGAATGTCATAATTTACGATGACCCAGCGTGGGTCGCGGTTGGCCTCCTTATCGACACCGAGCACCTCGACTTCAGCGGAGGCGTCGACCATCTGAATTTCCCGTTTCCAGTTGAGCTTCAGGGATGCGGGGCATACCACCAGGACCTTGCCGTCAGGAGCGCCTGCCTCCATCGCAACAATGGCCTGGCGGGTTTTGCCGAGGCCCATGTCATCAGCAAGGATCACGCGCTTTTTTGACAACAAATTGGCAACGCCATCCGCCTGATGCGGGTACAGGCTACCCTCCGATATCCTCTCGAGACCGGGAGCGAATTGTGCAATTTTGTTCATGATATTTCCTCTCTTTAGTGCTATGGCGTGATGCCGGGGGCACAATCTGAAGTTCAAATCCCCAATCCGTGAGGTGGATCAGTCCAATAACGCCTGAATATTCCTTAAATAGGGAAAGCCAGTATTATTCGTCCGATTAATTCCTGACTAGGAACCACGTCTGCATATGGAATAAACGCTCCGTCCAATGTTTTTTGTATTCCATCCCCCGTCCAAAACGGGGGCCCATGTCATAGCGCACCGCACCTTCTTCACAGAGCCATCTGATTTGCTCTGCCTGCAAAACATTTCCGATGGATGCATGGGCCCAACTTTCATCAAAGCTGAACTGCTGTCCTCGGTAAATCTTCCCTGCCATGCTTCCAAAAATAAATCCAATGTCCCTGCCATCATTCACAGCCATGATGATGCGGGCATCGCCAGTCTGCGTCAGTCGTTTGAGCAAGGCATCGTAAAATGCGCGTGATACAGGCTCATCCATCCCGCATTCATCAATACCCTTCCAGCTAATGCGCTCGACATTGAGCATGCGGCTGTAGATATCGTCTGCCTCTAACTCAGTCCGCGGATTATGACGCTCGAATACGACACCCGCCTCATGGGCACGTCTCATCTGCTTTCGTGTTTTCTTGCGGTGGTTTGCCGACCTTCGGGAATAGTATCCATCAAAGCCCCCATCCAGAGAGGCTCCACATTGTGTCCCTGTCATGTACCGATGGAAGGTGAAACCCTTTGAGAAATACTTTTTGAGTGCCTTGTATGTGGCGCCCTGCGGTGCAATACCGCTGACCATGATTGGCGGGAACCTTCGCCAATAAAGTCGTTCGAGTTCAATCATGGTGTCGTGTAGAAGCTCGGCGCCATGCGCTCCCAATACATTACTTCCAAAACACCATCCGTGTTCGATTGATTTAAGATAAAAGTCTGATGCCCGTCGAACATTTGGCGAAACGGACCGTTGCGAAAACGCAATCAGATTGTCTCCTGATCGACGGATCAATATTCGACTGCGCGGATCACGCGTCTCATTGAACGCCAGTTGCCAAGACGGTAGACAACTGAATGGATCACGCTGTCCCGTATGACACCCAAGCTTGTTCCACAGCGGATCAGCGCCATCGATTTCTGATGCATATCTGAAATCAAATTCATCCGTCGTCTTGGTATGCGTAATCTGCGAATTTGCCAATGATTTCATAATTAACGTCCTATCCAGAACTCAGCCGTACACCGGTTCTGCAAGGCAATCGAAAAAGACGCCAATCTATTCCGCATGACACATGATCAAACATCGATTGTGTGCGCCTCAATGTACCAACCATCGCGCTCCTTAAACTTCATCCGACAATAAAATTTGTAGGTACTTTCGCTTCCCGAAACGGGATCTTTTTCCAATGAAGTGAAAACGACCTTCACGGTTGCCTTATCGACCTGTGACCACTCTGAAACTGAATGTCCCAAAACATCAGATACATCAGATGAAAACCACTCCGGAAATTGGCTTTCAGCAATATCCCAAAATTCGTCTTCCGTCAGAGGTAGGAGTGGTAAACGTTCCATGACAACTCACATTCATAAATGTCTGACCGCTCCAGAAACCGTCCCCAATATAACTTGTTCGTAATCTGCGCACTAAGGTCACGTCTCTGGCATGCATATGAGAGTTCGGACGTGTTTACTGGCTTTGGACCCATTTTTGCCGTCCTTGGCCACATCTCTTTTTAAGACCACCTTGCCGGGCAAGCAGGTTGGCGGGGCACGTCAGCCCTCTCTTGATGCTCTTTAACAAATTCACATAGATTGAGTGAAAATTCAACCAGAAACTTATGAAATATAATTGGTAAACGCCGATATCACTGACGTCAGTACATCATCTATTTTATTAGGCAGCACGCCAGACTTTGTATGACCTACTCTCCCCTTTGCATCCATATCGACCCTGCCTAGAGACCACAAAATATTCTACTGCTGCAAGTTGAGATTAGCACCATAATGGACGACATAAACAATGCCAGAAACGACTAAATGCACCTAAAGGTCTTTAGCTATTCAGCACGCGGTAAGGAGCGTCGCATCAATCAAGATACATTGTGCCACGCGGGCAAAATCGCGCCTCCAACCACAGTCTACAAGAATACGTCTGAATACGTTCTCGACAAACAATCTAAGTTTTTTTGTGTTGCTGATGGCGTTGGTGGCCACGTCGGTGGCGAGGTCGCAAGCAATACAGCTGTAAAATATTTATCAAAAAGTATTCGCGGCGACACAAACCCCAAGGAACTTGTGGCCGGCATCCAAGGTGCGCACGGTACAATCATTTCAGAGGCCACAAAGATTGGGCTTCAGGGAATGGCGACGACGATTGCCCTTACTCTCTTTAAACCGGGTGTCATCCTTTGGGCCAATGTAGGCGACAGTCGTATTTACGCGAGAGGCAAGCACGGAATTACGCAGGTGAGCATTGATGACATTCCCGCCGGGCTTCGGTCGTCGAGCATGATAACGCAATGCCTTGGCGGAAATTATTCAAACACGTTAAATCCGCATACCGGATGTCTTTCCATTGAGCACATAAGCCAAATTGCAATATTTTCTGACGGTGTCACGGATTTTTTAGATGATGATTATTTGAACGGGATCATTGCTGGGAATGGAAAGGACCCTGCAAAAGAATTATGCGACACCGCTGCTAATGCAGGAAGCCATGACGATTGCTCAGCAATCATTATCAATATCAAATGATGAGACGATTTTTATCACATGGACGGCTTCGTTTATTTTTTGCAAGACGGATAAGTCAGATAACCAACACAGGCCTATTTTATGAATGACTTCACAAACTTTGGATTCGATATATCAACTGTCATTCGGAATAATACCACAGTTCCGCCCGAGCAGTGGAAACTCCTGCGTCGCCTTGAGATACCAAACCAATTTAATAAACCTGATGGCCAACCTTTAAAACGCGGACTGGCTCTTGATGTTGAAGCAACGGGCCTTTCCCTGGAGAACGATGACGTTATACAGCTAGCCATGCTGCCTTTTGATTATGACCCATTGGATGGTCGTATTACCAACGTCCATAAAGATTTATCCTTCGAAGGATTTAGGGAACCAGCACTACCCATCTCAGAAGAGGCATCCATCATAACAGGGATCACGGACCAAATGGTCCGTGGCCAAAGCATCGATGAAGCAATGGTGCGGCTAATCGTTGAGCAGTCCGACCTGATCTTTGCTCATAATGCATTTTTTGATCGCGTAATGGTCGAAAAGCACTGGCCGTGTTTTGCCGAGAAACCCTGGGCATGCACCTTCCAAACAATCGACTGGCTGCGTGAAGGATTTACCGCGGGTAAACTAGACTATCTTGGAATGCAGTTCGGCTGGTTTTACGACGGCCATACAGCTCTGGCAGACTGCCAAGCCTGCCTCGCACTTCTTGCGCAGACTTTACCAAAGTCTAATCGGCGGGTGCTGGAAGTCGTGCGGGAAAGCGCTCTAAATACCGAACATCTGATTTGTGCAGTCGATGCGCCATTTGATGAGAAAGACACTCTGCGCAATCGAGGTTATCGCTGGCGGCCGGCCGGATTACAAAACGGGAAAGTGGGGTGGACGATTTGC
>CAXFCV010000374.1:0-5147 GCA_964000975.1 uncultured Rhodospirillaceae bacterium
ACACCTTGCAAGTACAAACCAATATCAGAGTCTGATAATGAAAACCAAAACTCATCCTTTGAAATTCTTAAAAGAATAGGATCATTTAAAACGCCGCCGAGACTGAGCTGGTCCGCTAACACAGGCGGCACGTCCAAAGCCGCCGCAGTTACAATAACCCGATCAAAGGGGTTTTGTGCCTCCCAACCGAGCGTCCCGTCTCCACATTTTGACGTAATGTTGCGGAGTTTGAGTTCTTTGAAACGAGCCTCAGCTAACTGCAACAGTGGTTTATGCCGCTCCACTGTGTAAACCCGCCTGACGAGCCGGGCAAGGATCGTCGTCTGGTAGCCGGAGCCGGTTCCCACTTCCAAAACCTTCATGCGATCATTGAGTTCTAACGCCTGCGTCATAATACCGACGATTCCTGGCTGGCTCAGCGTTTGTTCATGGCCGATGGGCAAGGCGACGTCGACATAGGCATGATGACGCAAGACGGGCGGAACAAAAAGTTCACGGGGCACAGACTCAATGGCCGCCATGACATTGCGATCCGTCACACCCGCACTTCTAAGGCCCATAACTAAGAGGGCCTTGCTGTGATCAAAGTTCATATCAGTCCCAATTTGACATCAGTTTTCTTTGAACACGCCCCTAAGAGTTTTAATTGTTGGTGTGTGTGTCATGTTTAACGAAATAGGCGTCACGGAGACAAACCCGTTTTCCACCGCATGCAAGTCCGTCCCCATGGGATGGTCCGAGGCTGCTTGCCGCGCGCCAATCCAATAATAGCTGTGCCCGCGCGGATCCTTGTTTTGAATAATTTCATCACCCAATTTGCTGCGCCCCTCCCGGGTCACTTCAATGCCCGCTACTGGCATTCTCGACGCTTCCGGAAAGTTAACATTCATCAACACATCCTTGGGCCACGAGACCTGCGTCACCCCGCGGATAACACGGGCGGCATTGGCAATGGCCGGCGCGTATTTTCGCGCAACATCCCCGCTACGCTCGCGGAAATCCATAACACTCATACTCTGACTGAGCGCGATGGCCGGAATTTCAAATAGCGTTGCCTCCATGGCAGCAGCAATGGTGCCAGAATAGGTCATGTCTTCCCCTACATTTCTTCCCTGGTTGACACCCGAAAGCACCACATCGGGCCTATAGTCTCTCATTATTTGGTTAACGGCGAGTAAAACGCAATCTGTGGGGGTGCCGTCCACGGCAAATTTATTCTCCCCCTGCTTTAGGATTTGGAGTGGGCGGCGCAACGTGATGGAATGCCCTGTGGCACTTTGCTCCCGAAGCGGCGCCACGACCCAGACATCATCTGAAAGTGTGCGGGCGATCGTTTCCAGTATCTTCAAACCGGGTGCATCAATTCCATCATCGTTGGACAAAAGGATGCGGGCCTTATTTAGATTGAACGGTAGCTTGAGCATGCCCGTCAGTCTCTCGTGATTACGCTCAAGCCACCCATGTAGGGCTTGAGGACCTCCGGTACAGCGACGGATCCGTCCTCCTGCTGATAGTTTTCAAGTATGGCGATCAGGGCTCTACCGACGGCTACGCCAGAACCATTGAGCGAATGAACGAACCGGGTGCCCTTCCCTTCCTTAGGCCTAAAGCGTGCCCGCATACGCCTGGCTTGAAAGTCACCGCACATGGAACATGAGGAAATTTCCCGGTACCGCCCCTGTCCATCATTTTGCCCGGGTAGCCAGACCTCAATATCGTAAGTCTTGCGTGCGCTGAACCCCATGTCGCCTGTGCAGAGAACAACGGTACGATAAGGAAGCTCAAGCCGTTTCAGAACTTCCTCGGCGCAGTTTGTCATTCGTTCCAGCTCCATATCCGACTCATCCGGATGGGCAATGCTAACCATTTCCACTTTGCTAAACTGGTGCTGGCGGATCATCCCACGGGTATCCTTACCGGCGGCACCGGCCTCTGAGCGAAAACACGACGTCATCGCCGAGAAGCGAAACGGTAGGTCATCCTCCTCCAAGATCTCACCGGCTGCCATATTTGTGAGCGGCACTTCGGCTGTCGGGATTAGCCAATAACCGTTTTCGGTTTTAAAAAGATCCTCCTCGAATTTGGGCAGTTGCCCGGTGCCAAACGCCGCATCATCGCGCACCAGGACTGGAGGATTGACCTCGGTATAGCCGTGCTCGCCGGTATGCAAATCTAGCATAAAAGCACCGAGCGAGCGCTCCATTCGAGCCAATGCACCGGATAAGATGCAAAACCGGGAGCCGGATATTTTCGCTGCCGTCTCGAAGTCCATCATTCCTAGGCCTTCACCGATCTCGAAATGCTCTTTGGGCGTAAAAGAAAATAACTTGGGCTCGCCCCAGCGGCGCACCTCAATGTTATCATCCTCATCTTCACCATCGGGTACATCGTTGAGGGGCAGGTTGGGCAGTTCAGCTAGTGCATTTTCCAGATCCACGCCCCTAGTCTTAGCCGCATCTTCAGCAGCGGCTTGTTCTTTTTTTGAGGAGGCGACCTCCTGGATTTCAGCCTCTGCGTTTTTACCAGCAGCCTTAGCCCGACCAATGATTTTCGACAGTTCGTTACGACGAGTCTGCAGTTCCTGCGCCCGCGTTTGCGCTTCCCGGCGGGTCTGGTCGAGTGCTAATAAAGCCGGCGACCGAGGATCCAACCCCCGCCGGGCGAGGCCCGCATCAAATGCCTCAGGGTCATCGCGTATCCACTTTATGTCAAACATGATGCGGGGACTTATAGGGCGCGACGCCCATGGCGGCAATCTTTTAGGTAAAATGGACCAAGCTTTTACAGAGGGTTCGTCAGGCTATCCTCGCGACTCGGATCAGGCCTCATTGAAGTCAGTCTCTTCAATGTTCTCATCGTCTCCGCTGTCCGCCTGGTCCTCGACCTTACTCTTCTTCTCCACCATGCGGACGGCTATGATGGAAGCCTCATAAAGAATGATTATGGGAATCGCGAGGCCAACTTGGCTGATTACATCGGGGGGCGTGATAATAGCGGCACCAATGAAAGATGATACAATCGCGTATTTTCGCTTGGACGCGAGGCCCTGCGACGTTGTCATACCTGCCCGCGCCATTAAGGTCAGGACGATTGGCAACTGGAAACTGATGCCGAAGGCGAATATCAACCGCATGACGAGCGAGAGATATTCATTGACCTTTGGCTCCAACTGGACAGCCAGCGCCCCATTGCCACCGGGTGTCTCAAAGCTGATAAAAAACTGCCAGGCGAGCGGAAAAATGAAATAATAGACGAGAGCCCCTCCTAAGAAGAAAAGAATGGGCGACAAAACCAGATAGGGCAGCACAGCCTTCTTTTCATGGAGATAGAGACCCGGCGCAACAAACCGCCAGAACTGTGCCGCCACAAAGGGAAATGCGACAAATAGAGCCGTCCAGAACGATACTTTGATATAAGTGAAGAAGGCCTCATGAAGCGCCGTAAAAATCATCCGGCGCTCGCCGCCCTGATCTGCAAGGATATCGGCCAAAGGCTGCACCAGGAACCCATAAATATGCTCCTTAACAGAGAAAAAGATAAAAAAGAGCACGATGATAGCGATGACGGACTTCAGTAACCGACCGCGCAATTCAACCAAATGCGCAAGCAGCGGCATTTTCGATGAGGAAGCATCATCACTCACGATGCGGATCTCTCTCGTTTCGGATCATCTGCGGTCTCATCGGACCCAACTGCGGGGGAAGAAGTTTCCGTTTTTAAGCCCGCGGTGTTTTTACTGTCTCCGGTATTTGCAGGGCTGGGGACATCCTCATCATCGGGCCAGTCATCCTCTAAATATTCAATGCCCTCAATTTCGCTTGGATGAATAACGTTTTCCTTCAGCACCTCGAGACTGCTCTCACCTGCATTGTTTATCTGATCTCGGACGTCTTCCAGCTCACTATCCCGAATCATGTCGTCTACATGGCCGCGGAATTCTCGAGTGATGGCTTTGGCTTTTCCGGCAAGGTGACCAACCGTCCGAAGCACCTTGGGCAAGTCTTTTGGGCCGACGACTAGAAGAACAACGACGGCGATAATGAAAAGCTCTGGCCAGCCGATATCAAACATAGCAGCTCAAGCTCCTTTGGATCGACATCAGCGCCAAAAAATGCAGGCTCAATGATCCACGCTTAACTGTCGATTTTTTCGGGTTGTGCCTCGGATGAAGTTTGAGTGGCCGATGGTGTATCTTTTGACTCGACCACCTCGGGGCCATCTTCCTTTACACCCTTTTTAAACGACTTGAGGCCCTTGCCAAAGTCACCCATGAGCTGCGATATCTTGCCGCGTCCGCCAAACAAAATCAGAACAATGACCAGAACAACAACCCATTGCCAAATTCCACCAATTCCCATGTCTCAAAACTCTTCTGCCTAAATAAAACAATATGGATTGATAATGGCAGAATCCCTGTGCCAGAGCAACGTTGTCAATCGAAGGGACGCATTTTGACACCATAACGGTACCCCATAAAATTATGGTGGCGCTTCATGGACCAGCAACCTAAACTCTAGCGTCTTTCAGTGTACGATACGATTGATATCCGGTGTTCGGAGGACTGAAACCCCGAAGATGTTTTTTTAAACTCTCTAAGGAGACAGGGAATGAAAAATTTTCTAACCTCGAAACGACTAATAATGCCTGCAATAGCATTTGCGGCGATCGCAGCGTTTAGCGCAGATGCGATGGCGCAAAAAACCATCAAAATAGGTGCCTCTGCGCCTAAGACTGGCCCGTTAGCTGGCGGTTCGACCGTATCTTTCTGGCCTAATGTTGAACTTTGGGTCAAACAAATAAATGCGGCTGGGGGTATCGAACTTAAGAGCGGAAAGGCAAAAATTGAGCTTATTGAGTATGATGATCGCACCAACCCTGGTGAAGCCATAAAAAATATCCAACGCCTTGCTACCCAGGATAAAGTCGATTTTATCCTGGCGCCTTATGGTACTGGTTTAAACTTGGCGACGGCACCACTTTTCGCAAAATTCAATTATCCTTTGATTACACACACTGCCATTACCGATAAAGTTGAAGCTCTTACAAAAAGGTACCCAAATATTTTCTTTTCCCTAGGAACAACGACTGCGTTTGCTGGATCTGTAGCTAAAGTGCTCGGCAAAATGAAATCCGCTGGTACGATTGGC